>JBMFPJ010000350.1:0-2429 GCA_049969175.1 Anaerolineae bacterium
CCTTTGACTTCCGAAGTGAGCCAGACCGATTTTACAGAAAATTCCTTGCATTATCGTTTGCGGCCCGCTTTTCAGGTTCACCTTATCGCTTTCGGCCAGCGTGCCCACATAGGCCAGATGCAAGGTCTGATCCAGGAAGCGACAAAAGGCCGGTTGGGTGAACCAGTTGTCGAAGGTCACCGGCAAGTTCAGTTCTGGATGCTCCGCCCTCCATTGCTGAAGCAAGTCTTGAGCGATGAGCAGCTTGCTCTCATACAACTCCTGTAGCTCAGGGTGCTTCTTTCGCTGGCGTTGCCAAACCCCCAACAGGTAGCTGCGCCACTTGTGCGGGTTGCTCTCCTTCAAAGGCTCTTTGCTGGCCTTGAGCGGCACCTGGGCGGCACGTAGACCGGCTTCCAGTTTTTCCACCTCCACCGGCTTCCAGAGTTGGAACAAGAGCGGATAGTCGGTGTCATCGTCGCTGTAGTGCAGTGTCACCAGGTCGTGCGCCCAGACATACTTCCCGTTGACGTGGTCAAACAACAGGGCGATTTGCTCGAAGTCCTGACCGTAATGGGTGAGCAGCGTGTTGTCCAGGCTGAGCACGCCCTTCGGTTTGAGGCGCGTCCCCGCCAGGCTGTCCAAGACGCTCAGGCGCGCCCGATTGAGCGCCGAAAGCGTTACATGGGCTTTCGGTCAACAGACGGTTCAAGGAACTCTGATTGCGACTCTCGACGACCAACAGACGGTTGATGCCATCTACGGTCTTGTTCTCGGAGACTATCAGTCCGCTGATATAGCGCTCAAACTGGATGAAGGCTTCCGCAGAAAAAACATCTCGGAAGAACGGCGCATAGTGTTGCACCAGTTCAGGGAACTCGACCAGTGGAAACATGGCACATCTCCAGAAGAATGCTTTTTGCCCTGGATTGTACCGGCTTTTCCTGGTCAATGGCCTACCCCCCTGTTTGGTTGTCAAGGTGCTGCAAAAGTCGAGTCAGCAAATCACAAATTTGCTGCCAAAGGATTATCCCCTCCCCCGCAAAAGGCATGTGTCAATCTGCGGGGAAAGGGGCAGCGGGATGGGGGACAAGAACTAAACCAGGCGGATAACGCCTACTGCAAAAGAGCCGTCAGTTTGTTAATGGTTGTGGCCGGCAGCGGATTTTCCTTTGCTTTTTTGCGCATAAAGTCTTTGAGTTGCTTGAGATGTAGCGCCGCTAATGGTGCTCCTTCGGCCTCAATTTGAACTGCCTCATTCGTGAAGACCAGTGCCGCCTGGATGGCGGGAATTTCCTCCTCGGCCAGTGCCGTAGCGAACAACTTTTTTACTGCGTTGATTTCACTCGCCGCTTCCAGGTCGGGGCGGCCGAGCGATTCCTGCCCGAAAACACGCATATATGCCTGCATAAAACCGCCGCCGCTCATTCGCCAGCGATTGTTTTTATAGGTCACCTCGCCGCGCTGGTGATAGGGCAACAAAACCCACACCCCCGCCGGCCCAATCAACAAATGGGCAGCCGGAGAAGCATAGTGATAGATCGTATAATCACCAGGCAAGCCCTTCAGGCCGGCATCCAGCTGCTCATCGGGGCGCGGCGAGCGACTGAACCGATTACCATAATACATGCCAACCTGTGTCAGCGTGAAGCCGACCAGCAAGGCAATCAAAGCATAATTGAACCATTCCGGTCGTTGAATTGAAATCACCGCTCCAACGACCAGAATGACCAGGGCCGCCAGGCTGGTCCATTGGCCGATTTGTTTATTCCGCTGGATGAGTTTTTCGTTTTTAATGACCTTCATTTTTTCAGACTTTCTTCAATGCCAGATTTGATCGCCGCCAGCACATCGGCCTCTACGGCGTTTTGGGCCACCCGAATCGCATTTTTGATCGCCACGGCATCGGAACGGCCATGACCGATAAACACCAACCCGTTGACCCCCAGCAACGGCGCGGCCCCTTCTTCCGAAGGATCGAGCATGGCCTTGATTTTGCTCAGCGCCGGTTTGACCAGCAAGCCACCCAGCATTGCCAGTGGGCCACCGCTCTGGATCGCCTCACGAATTTTGTCTACAATCAGTTTGGCAACTGCCTCCGAGGTCTTCAACATCACATTGCCGGTAAAACCATCTGTTACGGCCACATCCACCTTGCCACCGATGACTTCCTTCCCCTCCACATTGCCAAAGAAATTCAACCCCGAATTTTTCAAAAGCGGCGTAGCCGCCTTGACCAGATCGTTGCCTTTGCCTTCCTCCTCGCCGTTTGAAATCAAGCCCACCTTGGGGTTCTTCACGCCGCGCACCCGCTCGGCATAAATGCTGCCCATAATGGCAAACTGCAACAAATTTTCAGGCTTACAATCGGGGTTAGCGCCAATATCCAGCACCACGCATGAGCCGGTGGCGGTGGGGAAGATCGGCGCCAGCGCGGGCAAATCTACCCC
>JBMFPJ010000351.1:0-2413 GCA_049969175.1 Anaerolineae bacterium
TCCGCGCCGCAGCCGGACAAAACGCCGGAAACATCATCAACCAGCGGCTGGCCCCCCCCGAGGGGTTAGCCTGGCAGGTGATTCGCGAAGGGATCGGTTTGGTCATTCCTGCTGTGAGCAAAGAATCGCGCTTCAGCCAGGCAGATCGTTTTGCCGGCATCGAAATACGTTCGCTGGCCATTGCACCCATCCAATCCCAGGGAAAGGTGATCGGCGTGTTGGAAGCCATCAACCCGGTTGCCAAAGCTTTCGACCCCGATGCCCTGCTGGTGATGAGCGGATTGGGCAGCCTGGCCGGGACAACCATCCAAAATGCGCAATTGTTTGAACGCCTGCAACAGGCACATCAACGTTACCGCGAACTTTTCGAAGATAGCATTGACCCCATCCTGATCACCGATTGGCAGGGCAAAATTCTCGAAGCGAACCGACAGGCCGTTTCCCTGAGCGGTTACGAGCGGGAAACTTTGCACACCCTGACCATTGACCATTTGCATGAGATCAACAAAGAAAAAACCGGTCCTGCCTTCCAGACGCTTAAAGAAGGTCAGGGATGCGTTTATGAATCCACGTTGCACGCTCGCGATGGCCGCCTGAT
Source organism: Anaerolineae bacterium (assembly GCA_049969175.1). GTDB lineage: Bacteria > Chloroflexota > Anaerolineae > Anaerolineales > Villigracilaceae > DAOUAN01. The sequence continues at coordinate 599 of JBMFPJ010000351.1, forward strand.
TCCAGTGCAGGTGTATGCCCGGCGCGTGGATTTCGAAGAGAGCACTTCCATTCAATGGATCATGCGTGACATCACCGAACGCAAAGACCTGGACGCCCTGCGCGATGACATGACCGCCATGATCTACCATGACCTGCGCTCCCCGCTGGCAAACATCATTTCCAGCCTGGAAATGCTCAGCGCCCTCCTCCCCCAAACCGACGACGTCAAAACCATGCTCACCATCGCCAACAATTCCGCCGCCCGCATCCAGCGCCTGGTCAATTCACTGCTAGATATCAACCGCCTGGAAGCCGGGCAACCGATTGCCGACCAACGCTGGGTGAATCCACTCCACTTGATTGAGGAAGCGCTCCAAGACGTCACGCCAGGGGCGGCTGGGCGGCGGCAAAATGTGGTCAGCAATTTACCGGCTTCTTTGCCCGAAGTATGGATCGACGAAGACATGATTCGCCGTGTCCTGATCAATTTGCTGGAAAACGCCATCAAATTCACCCCAGCAGAAGGGCGCATCGAAATCGGCGCCCGCACCGATACCGATTGGATCGAAATCTGGGTCAGCGACAACGGCCCGGGGATCCCGGCCAGCGAACATGAACGCATCTTCGATAAATTTACCCGCCTGCGCGGCAAAGACAAACCGGGCGGTCTCGGCGTAGGCCTGGCATTTTGCCGCCTGGCTGTGCGCGGCCACGGCGGCCGTATTTGGGTAGAAAGTGAACCCGAAAAAGGCGCCACCTTCCGCTTCACGTTGCCCGTGAAAGCGGTAAAATAACCTCCCTACAGGAGACCCATGCAAGCACTCAATGACCATGTTTATATCGAAGATCAATATCCGGGCGTAACCTTGGGCGTGATCGTCCAAAGCCGCGGCCTGATTCAAATTGACGCCCCACCCTATGCTGATGATGCCCGTTCCTGGCGCGCCGCCCTGATGGGCCTGGATGGCGGCACGGAGCGCATTCTCATCAACCTCGATGCACATCCCGACCGCACCCTCGGCGCTCGGGCAATGGACTGTCCCATCATCACCCATGAAAAAACGGCCCGCGTCTTTCGCTCTCGTCCCAACACCTTCAAATCGGCCGGCGAAGAAATCGGCGCCGACTGGGAAGCCATCGTTGGCCTGGGAAGCATTCGCTGGGTCCCCCCCGAAATCGCCTTCAGCGATCAAATCACCCTGCACTGGGGAACGACCCCGGTGCTCCTGGAGCATCACCCCGGCCCCACCTCCGGCAGTATTTGGGTCACCCTGCGCGAAGATCAAATCGTCTTCATCGGCGATACCGCCCTGAAGAATCAACCTCCCTTCCTGGCTCATGCCGACCTCGCTGCCTGGATCGAATCGCTGCAATTGCTGCTCAGTCCAGCATACAAATCCTATACCCTGGTCAGCAGCCGCGGCGGCGTGATCCCCCCTCAAACCATAAAGACACAACTGGATTTCATCAAAGACGTCCGCGAACGCCTGGAAAAACTGGCGGCGAAACAAGCCCCTCCCGAAGACACCGAAAAACTGGTAGAACCCCTCCTGGAACAAATCAAAGCCCCCGCAAGCCGCCAAAAGCAATTTGCCCAACGGTTGCGCTATGGGCTTTACCATTGTTACGCCCACCACTATCAGGCAAACCATCTCACATCCGAAGAGGAACTCTCATGAATCCATTTCAGCCACTCTTTGAACTCACTCGCGGCCGCACCGTCGAATCGATTCACTTCGGTGCCATTGCCGTAGTAGATTCAAACGGAAAATTGCTGGCCTCTTATGGCGACCCTTACACGGTCGCCTTTTTACGCTCCAGTGCGAAGCCATTT
>JBMFPJ010000352.1:0-2411 GCA_049969175.1 Anaerolineae bacterium
TGGAAGCCTTGATCGCTGCTCGCCGCAAACAACGCGTGGAACGCTCGGCTGGCTTTTGTCCGCGTTGCGGCAAAGCGGTCACCGTCTCCGATCGCTTTTGCCCCTCCTGTGGGAAATCTCTGGTATAACTGCCTCATTCTCTCAATAAAGGACTTTTCATGAAATTCCGTGCGTTGCTTATCCTCGCTTTTGCTCTGCTGCTCACTGCCTGTAACTTTTCCCTGGCGGAAGATGTCACCCCGCCGCCGGACTATGTTCCGCCCACGCCGGCTCCGACTCTGGGCCCGGTCTTCCCCGCTGCCGCTCCCGATCCGGCCCGAGGGGCTGCCATTTACGCCGAAAAATGCACGCCCTGCCATGGGGCCAAAGGTCTGGGCGATGGCCCGCAAGGAAAACAATTGCCTGTGCCGGTCGCCCCGCTTGGCCTGCCGGAATTTGCTGCTAAAGCCTCGCCGGCACGCTGGTTTACCGTTGTCACTCAGGGCAACCTGGATCGCTTCATGCCGCCTTTTACCAGCCTGAATGAGCAACAACGCTGGGATGTAGTCGCCTATGCCTTTACCCTGCACACCACTCCTGCCCAAGTTGAGGAGGGCAAAGCCCTTTTTGAAGCCAATTGCGCTGGCTGCCCCACCACTCCTTTCACTTCTCAGGAAAAGATGGCCGCCCTCACCGAAAATGACCTGGCGAACATCGTGCGTCAGGGCGAGGGGGAAATCCCGGCGTTTGGAAGCAACCTGAGCGATGAACAAGTGGCCGCCGTCGTCGCTTACCTGCGTAGCCTGAGCTTCGCCTCCCCCACGCCTCCCACTGCGACGCCTGAGCCGGTCACCGTTACCGAGACTCCTGTCTCCGCTGAGGCCACTCCCGCTGCCGTGGACGGCACCGCCACGGCGCCCGCGGAGGGAACCCCTGCCGCTGCAGGCACGGCAACCGCGTCCGTGGAGGGAACGCCCGTCGCCGCGGCCACCCAACCCGAGGTCACGAGCGCAGCGCCGGGCAGGGTGATGGGAACCATCGAGAACAAGAGCGGCGCTGATTTGCCCGTCGATCTCACCGTTCGGCTACGCGGCTTCGATCATGCGCAGGATGCCAGCGGTCCGCAAGAGACGCTCACCCTCGAAGGCACAGTCCAGCCCGATGGCACGTTCCAGTTCGAAAACGTGGAATTGCCCGCCGGCCGCATCTTCATTGCTGAGGTCACCTTCCAGGGAATTACTTTCCAATCCGATTTGGGCGTTGTCAATGCCGGTGATACCCAGGTGAGTTTGCCACCGGTCATCCTGTATGCGCCGAGTGATGATTTTTCGGTGCTCTCGTTTACGCAGGTGCACATCGGGTTCGATTTTGGCAGCAATGGCACGATTCAGGTCTTTGAAATTTACACCTTCATCAACCCGACCGATCGCGCCATTGTGATCAAGACGGATGGCAGCAATGTGCCCTTTATTGCTTTACCGGCGAACGCCCAAAATGTGGGCTTTGAAATCGGCCAGGATAGCGCTCCCTACTTCGCGGCCGAAGGCGGCTTCGCGCTCTTGCCCAGTGCTCAACCCTACTCTTTGATTGCTTTCTTCACCCTGCCCTATGACGCCAGGAAAACCGAGATCGTTCAGCCATTTGTCATTGGCTCAAAGTCGGCTTTGCTTTTTGTGCCGGAAGGCGTCAAGGTCAAAGGAGATCAGCTCACCGATAGCGGCCCGCAGACCATTTCCAATACGACCTATCAGACCTTCAGCGCCAAAGATGTTGCTGCTGGCGCCAATCTCACCTTTACCCTCTCCGGCCAACCCAAACAGGGCGGGTCAACCCAACCCGCTGCTGCCAGCAATCAGCAGACCCTACTCATTGGCGCCGGTGTGTTGGGTGTGGTTTTGATCCTGGCAGGCCTCTGGCTCTATTGGCGTGACCGCAATCGCTCCGTGGAAGACGAAGAAAATGAGGAAGAAGAAATCGCTGAAGAAGATGATGCGGAAGAAGACGAATTTGAAACAAAAGAGGAGATCCTCGATGCGATTGTGGCCCTGGATGATTTGTACCGCGCCGGGAAAATCAACGAAAAAGCCTATCGCAAACGCCGCGAAGAACTGAAGGCAAAACTCAAGGAAGAGTTGTAAGAGCTATGATCCAGGTCAGGAAACTGGTTAAACGCTTTGGCCTGAAAACGGTTTTGCAGGGCATGGACTTTGATGTCCAACCCGGGGAATTTGTGGCCTTGCTTGGTCCAAACGGAGCAGGCAAGACCACTTTTCTGCGCATCCTCGCATCGCTTTCGCAGCCTTCTTTTGGCGAAGTGCGTGTGGCGGGCTATCGCTTGCCGCAGCAGGCTGCCGCGGTGCGGGCGCGCATGGGAGTGGTTTCCCACCTGCCTCTTTTGTATGGTGACCTGACCGCCGAGGAAAATCTGCGCT
>JBMFPJ010000353.1:0-2386 GCA_049969175.1 Anaerolineae bacterium
GCCCGCCAGCAACGTCATCCTGCCTGAATTGGCGCGGCTGATGGTCGGACGGGAGGTCATTTTTCACCTGGAGAAAAAAGCGGTACAACCTGGCAAGGTGGTGTTGGAAGTTAAAGATGTCCATGCCGAGAACGACAAAGGGCTGCCCGCTTTGCGTGGTGTTTCGCTCACCGTGCGCGCCGGCGAGATCGTCGGCCTGGCGGGAGTGGCCGGCAATGGTCAGCGTGAACTCTCGCAAGTCATCAGTGGTTTGAGAAAATGCAAGCAGGGAGAGGTATTGCTCAACGGTGAACCGATCAGCAATCGCCCCACCTTATTGAGCATTCAGCGCGGCATGGCATATGTGCCCGAAGATCGCACCCTGGTGGGCACAGCTCCCAACCTCAGTGTGACCGATAACGTGATCATGAAGAAATATCGCCAGCCACCCATTTCTCACAACGGCTTGCTGGATATGACTGCCGCCACAAGATTTGCCAACGAGTTGAAGCAAGCCTACGAGATCATTGTCCCCAGCGTTTCGACCCCCGTGCGGATGCTTTCCGGTGGCAATCTACAACGCGTCATCCTGGCGCGCGAGATCTCCGGGCAGCCCTCCTTCCTCGTGGCTGTCCAGCCGACGCGGGGCCTGGATGTGGGCGCCATTGAGGGCGTTCATCGCCTGTTGCTGGCTCAACGCGAGGCCGGGGCGGGAATTTTGCTGATCTCTGAAGAATTAGAAGAACTGCTCGCCCTGAGCGATCGCGTGTACGTCATTTACGAAGGCAAAATCATGGGCGAGATGAAACTGGATGGTCAGGAAACCGATCCGAAATTGATCGAGACGATTGGCTTAATGATGACCGGTTCGACTCTGGAACAAATTGAAGGAGCAGCCAGGAAATGAGTGAAGCATCCCTCCCAAAGGCGAAACGTCGTTTTCCCTACCGTTTGCAAATTGAACCGCGCCTGAGCGAACCACCTCCCTGGTTTCCGGCGCTTGTGGCTTTTCTCGCCATTGTCTTCGCCTTGCTGTTAGGGGGAGTGGTGATTGCCCTGGCCGGCGGTGACCCGATGCGCTCTTACATTCACATTGCCCGCGCCTCCTTTGGCAATATTGGTGTGCTCTCCGATACCATCGTTAAAGCAACCCCCATTTTGCTCACCGGCCTGGCCTGTTCTCTGGCCTTCCGCATGAAATTATGGAACATCGGCGCTGAGGGGCAGTTCATCATGGGCGCTTATGGTGCCAGCGCGGTGGTCCTGGCCGGCTTGCTGCCTCCAGAGACCAGCCGCTGGCTGTTCATCCCTGCCATGATGCTGGCTGGGATGGCCGCCGGTGCAGCCTGGGGTTTTATCCCTGGCTATCACAAAGCCAAATTTGACGTAAACGAAATCATCAGCACCCTGATGCTCAACTACATCGCCGTGGCCTGGGTCAACTTTTGGATTTTTGCCGTTTGGACGGAGGGCGGTTTCCAGATGAGCCCCAAATTTCCTGAGACCGCCTGGCTACCCCGCTTGTTGGATTACGCCAACCTTATTCCCGCCTTTCGGGGGCTGACTACCCATCTGGGGTTGCTCCTGGGCATTCTGGCCGCGCTCATCTTGTGGGTGGTAGTGTACCGCAGTCGCTGGGGGTACGAGATTCGCCTGATCGGCGACAATCCCCACGCCGCCCGCTACGCCGGGATCAACATCAGCCGCAATACCATCCTGGTCATGATGCTCTCCGGGGCGCTGGCCGGCCTCGGCGGCATGTCCGAAGTCAGTGGCGTGGTGCATCGCTTGCAGACTTCACCTATCGCTGCTGGTTACGGCTTCACCGGCATCATCGTTGCCTGGCTGGCGAAGCTGAATCCGCTGGTCATCATCTTTGTCTCGATCTTATTTGGCGCGTTGCTGCTCGCCGGACGCGAGATTCAGCCCTCCGGCGTGCCCAAAATGATCCAGGGCATTATCCTGGTCAGCCTGATCGCCAGCGATTATTTCCTGCGCTACCACATTCGCATCGTTCGCACAGACGTGGAGAATTGAACATGGATCTGCTAATCGTCCTCCAGGCCGGCGTGGCCACCGGAACCGTGCTCTTGTTTGCCACCTTAGGTGAACTGTTCGCCGAACGTTCGGGTGTGTTGAACCTTGGTGTCGAAGGGATGATGCTCCTCGGCGCCATGTCGGCCTTCAGCACCACCATTGCCACTGGCAACCCCTGGCTGGGCTTACTGGTAGCCATGCTCGTTGCCGGTTTACTCAGCCAGATTCACGCTTTTATCGTCATCGCCTTGCAAGCCGACCAGGTCGTCAGCGGCCTGGCGCTCACCTTCCTCGGCACGGGCATCAGCCTGGTGTTGGGTGAGGGTCTGAGCAAAGCCGGCACCGTGCCCCTTTTGCCCGGCTTCTCCAT
>JBMFPJ010000354.1:0-2376 GCA_049969175.1 Anaerolineae bacterium
TGCGTTTCAGCTGGGCGATAGTGTCATTAGGGTAAGAGAAACGATTGGGCATCTCTGCGCTGGGGTTGCCTACCAGAGCCAGGTTGGTGTCGTAAATCAAGGGCAGGATGGGATGAGCATAGGGCGTCGTGGTGATTTCAACTTGACCTTTATCTTGCAGTTCTTTGTGAATGGAAATCACTTGCCCGAGAATGCGGCGAATCTCGTTGAAGAGGGTGACCTTATCTGCCTCACTGAAGCCGTGATCTTTGACGACCAGCGAGTGGAGCGGCTCTTTTGCCAGCTCATCGGGATCGATCCAGGCCAGGTTGAACCAGATTTGCAGGTCACGGAAATCCTGCTCGCTGAAAGTTTGCAAGGCGCGGGCAATGGCTTCATCATCTGTGCCGCCGCGCTTGTCGAGCAGCGCTTTGTAGCCCGGATGAACTTTGATGATGTGATCCCAGTTTGCATCGAAGAAGCGGCGCAGGAGAAAGTCTTTTTCTTCGGGAGTCAGCTCGGCGGCTGCTTTTTCGGCCAGTGCCCAGTATTGATCCTTTGCGCCATTCTGAACGAAGTCATCTAGCTGGCGGATGAGCACTGGCGTCAAGTTGAAGGTGACATGGATATCCGGATACTTTGCCACGGTTGCGGCCATGTCATAATAGTCCTTGGTCGCATGGACGCGTACCCAGGGGCGGGTATAGATGCCGTTTTCGTCTTTGTAATAGAGTGGCTGATGCTGATGCCACATCAGGTTGAGATAGAGGGTGTCTTGTTGGGCGGCGGGTGCTGTTGATGTAGTCTCCCCGCAAGCGCTAGCCAACATGGCTAGCAAAATGAAAAGGTGGAAGAGCAAAATTTTCGGACGTGACATTTTAAACCTCGGAATTTAGGGTATCTTCAGATGAATAGGACAAGCCAGAGAGGGGCTTGTCCTATTTGACTTGCAGAAGTTGTGAATACACTGATTAATCCTGTGACGCTTATCCTTTGACGCTACCCAAAGTCAAGCCGGAGATCAGCCATTTAGATGAATACAGGAAGAGCACCATAACGGGAACAGCGATCATCACCGAGGCAGCGGCAAACATCCCCCAGGAGACTGTAAATTGCTGGGCATACGTGAAAATTCCCAGCGGCCAGGTAAACAGTTCGTTCTTTTGAAGTACAACACGCGCCACCAGGTATTCACTCCATCCACCCATAAAACTGAAAAGAAAGGCAATTGCCAGCGATGGAGAGGAAAGCGGCAGGATGATTTTGGTGAAAACCGTCATTCGGGATGCCCCGTCAATCAGGGCGGCCTCTTCCAGATCGAGGGGGATCGTATCGTAGTATCCTTTGAGGAGCCAGATGGTCAGGGGAACGGAAGAAACTGAGTAAGCAATGATCAAACCCAGGGATGAGTTAATCATCTTCAGGCGCGCCAGCATGACGAAAAGAGGAAGCAACAGCATGCCGGCCGGAATCATTTGGGTGGTAAAAAGAAAGACCAGTCCCGGCGTGCGCCCCGGAAAGCGGAAACGCGAAAATGCATAAGCACTGACTGCGGCCAGGGTCACACTGATAAAGGATGTGACAATCACCACTGAGAAAGAGTTCCACAGCCAGAGGAAGAAATCCGATTGGCGGTTCTTTTCTGGCTCTCCGAAGAGAACCGCTTTATAGTTATCCAGTGTGGCGTTTTGAGGGATGATGCGCAGATCGGTGGTGAGCAAGGTGTTGTTGGGACGTAACGAAATGGTCACCACACGCAACACTGGATAGACTGCGATGATGCAGGCAACGATGAGCGCCAGATGAATCAGCAAGCGTTTGAAGGGACTATCGCCGCGGGCGCGGAAGAAAAACCAGTGAAAGAAACGTACGACGGGGTTTGCGGATTTCATAGCATGCCTCCAACCTTATTCAACAGCCGATTTCAAGCCGCCACTGGCGCGCAGATAAATGATGGTAAATCCCAGCAAGATCAGGAAGATCACCAGGGCAAACATGGCGGTAAAGCCATAGCGATAAAACTGAAATGCGGCTTTATACATTGAGGAGACCAGAATATCGGTTTTTTCTTGAGGCCCCCCCTGGGTGATGAGGTAGATGATGTCGAATTTGTTGAATGTCCAGATCACGCCCAAAATCACTGCGGGGGTTAGTACTGGGCGCAGGAGCGGTAAGGTGATGTTGCGGAACATTTGCCATTTGCTGGCGCCATCAATTTCAGCTGCTTCATAGTATTCATGGGAAATGCTTTGCAGGCCGCCCAAAATGATGACCGCCATGAATGGAATCCCCAGCCAGATATTCGAAATCAAAATGGAAATGAATGCCCAGAATGGATCTTGTTTCCAAGAAACGGGGCCGATATGTTGTGCCAGCCATGAGAAGGTTGGACCCAGC
>JBMFPJ010000355.1:0-2354 GCA_049969175.1 Anaerolineae bacterium
CACCGGCGGGACGCCGAACTTCCAGCGCACGTCCTCGCGCAGGCGTTCGCCGCTGCCGATGTGCAGAGGCGTCAGGGTAGTGATGAACCAGCGGTAACGGTGCTCAGCCATCGTTCACCTCCTGGACGCGCCGGCAGGGAAGCGAAAACCCCAGCCCACAGCGCCAGACATCGTGACCCACGTTGGGAACTTCCTCGGGATCAAGCGGCTTGACATCTACCAGCGCACCCATTGGCTGCTTGGGGAAGACCGATCCTTCGGAAAACATGCGCACGCCGCGCCGCCGCAGGTTCATTCCGCCCGGCGTGCCGATCCAGCCGCGGCGCATCAGCAGGCCATAACTGGCGCCGTCCAGAACGCCGCTTTTCGCTTCTTCTTCCGGCGGCCAATAGAGCGAGAGGCTGGTGAAGGCATCTGCGGTTTCCGGTATATGGAGGGTAAAGTTTTCGACTATCTCCAGGTCGAATTGTCCGCACCCACTGCTGCGTTCGCCGCCGATGCCGCTGTCGCCCAGGGCACGCAGGGCCTTTTCGAGAACGGGCTGCCAGCGCTCGTCCTCATAATCCACCAGGAAGAACAAACCCGAACCCTGCTGAAAGCGCACCTGCCCCACGGCATAGACCTGTGAAGCGGACGAGATACGATCTACAGTGACATGAGGGCGGGTCTCTTCGACCCAGATTTTCTCCCCCTCGATCTTTTGTTTTTCCTGCGGCGTCAGCCAGATTTTCCCGCCCTGTATGGAAGCCTCGAAGGTGACCTCCTGGCCCGCCAGCAGCATCTCGAAAATTCTTTGCGATACAAACTGTACCCTTTTCAAGGCTTTAGCCTGGGATAGGGAGTCAGTGCGAGAGTGAAGTCTTAACCGCAGATAGGGCTTGGGAAAGAAGAAAACACTCTCTACCAGCCGCTTATTTTCCTGCCTGGACCAAAAGGGGAAGGCAGAGGAAATTCGGAGCGGCGGCTCGCCGGACAGAATTTGGACCGGCTTGTTCTCTTCGAAGCGCTGGCGAGGAAAGTTGTTCAGGAAAGCATCTAAATTCCCGCCCAATTGCTGCCAGATCAAACACAGGGCTGAAAACAGGGTGTCGGAGTGAAGCAGGACAGAGGCCTCCTCCATTCCCACGCCGCGCTCGCCAAAGTGGAACGGGCTGCGCGCCGTCAGGCAATAACCTATCCGTTTTGCCATGCAGCACGCTCCTCAGGAAAGGGGGATAACTTCTCTGGCTTTGGCGATGATCTTGGCTTCCAGGCCGCGCAATTTTGCAGTGTCGTCCACAGAGAAGGATTCCAGTTTTTGCTCTTCACCGCTATAGGCCTCGACCGGCTTAATCTCCACGCTCAGCCCTTCAAATTTCACCTTGCCGCTGCCGCGTGAGCCGGAGCCGCCCAGGTAATCGTCCTCCAACAGGCGCATGGCCTCGAAGAGTTTGGGCAGCAGGTCGAAATCGCCCGAGTCGTAGATGCTGAAGATCATCTCGAAGGGGCCAAAGACCGAATCGGCCGGGACGCGCTCGAGCGGGCGGGGGTTGGCTGCGGAGGTGATGCGGTCAATGCTGGCTTCGTACTTCACCTCGGTAAAGGGCTGATCCAGGCTGAAACCGGATAAGCGGTTGATGCTGGCCGGGGTTAGAAAAGCATCCCTGATCACGAGGCGGGTGGGGGCATGCGCCCCTTCCTGACCGGGAATCCCATAGATGGGGCAGACCTTGCAATTCGGGTCCGAACATGCATGGATGCGGACTTTTGCTTTGCTGGTGCCAATGTTGTAGTTAGGCTGGGCATTGGGGTCGCGCTTCTCAGCCAGGCTGCGCAGTTTGCCCTTCAGCGAAGAGCCGGGGATATAAGGCTGGTTGGTCAGAGGGTCGCGCATGACGGGATTATCCACCCCGCCGATCATCACACCCTCCTTGCCTCTTCCAATATGCAAGCCTGTAATGGCACGGATGTTTCCCCGGATGATAACGCGGCCGTAAAGATTGATCTGATCTGCGCACATGGAAGCCTCCTTATCTCCTTGCCTGCTGGGATCGTCGGTCTTGATGTTGTTCTTTGTTTTCACGATTTTGTTGCTCGGTTTCAACGATGGCATAGGCTGCGATCGCTTCAAAAAACTCACCCAGGCGCTGCAATGTTTTACGATCCTCCCTGTTTATGTATTTGATTCCCAATTTCATCGCATCGGCGAGTTGCCGTAGCCCTTCGTGCTTTTGGGTTTGATATTCCAGGCGCGGGCCGAACAAAACCAGTTGGCGGTAAGCATCATCGCGTCGCGCCTTGTCTTCCGACGTTTCCAGCGCATGAGGCCAGGACATTTCAATCTGACGGAAGGTGGCAAACAAGCGGCGTATCTG
>JBMFPJ010000356.1:0-1911 GCA_049969175.1 Anaerolineae bacterium
GGCCAGGTCCACTTCCTCACCCTGGCGGGCCATTTCGTAGGCTTTGCGTCCTTGCACCTTGACGGCGGAATAGGGCGGAGGGGTTTGCTCAATTTCGCCTTCAAAGGTTTTGAGCACTCTTTCGAATTCTTCCTCTGTGATGTTCACCGGTAAATTGGTACGGGTGAAGCGCCCGTCAGCGTCGAACGTATCCGTGCTGGAACCGAGGCGGATAATCGCCTGGTAGCGTTTATCGGAAGCGGAAACGTATTCGCTCAAGCGTACAGCCGGACCGATCAATACGACCAAAACTCCTGAAGCGCGCGGATCAAGCGTCCCAGTGTGGCCAGCGCGCCGCAGACCCGTTCCGTTGCGGATAATCTGCACCACGTCATGGGAGGTCATGCCGACAGGTTTATCCACCACGAGGACGCCGGAGATGGCATTTTTGACATCTTGACTGTTCATTTTTGGAAGTCCTCCTGACTCATTGTTCAATTATGACACAAATGTCTGAAATATAGATTAAAGGATTCAGCATCCCATGTGTCTTCTTGAGCTCAAAAATCGCAAATCTCAACAAATCGGATTAAAGATTCAGCATTTCGCGTGTCTTCTTGAGCACCAGGGGTTGAATTTCGCTCAATGTGCCTGGGATGTCGGCGCCGGCTGCAGCGGCATGACCACCACCACCAAAGTACCTGGCCACTGTCGAAACATCAATGCCCGGCTCAAGGGCACGCCAGGAGATTTTTACATGGTTGTCGGTTTGTTCGACGAAAATCATACCGACTTTGCCGTTTTCGATGGAAGAAATGATGTTGATTAAATCCGCATCGTCGTTGCCGCTGTAACCGGCCTTTTTGCGGTCAGCAACGGTGAGAGTCCCCCAAATGATGCCATCGGCTTTTTCGAGGCTGGAGAGGCCTGCTCCCCAGTAGCGGGCCGCTGCGAAGGAACGGCGCACCAGGCCGCGCATGTAGAGTTCCGGCATGTCCACGCCGGTTTCCATGAGGGTAGCTGCCTGGCGTAAAGATTCAGGGGTGACATTGGAGGTGCGGAATCCGAGTGTATCGGTGATAATGCCGGTCAGCAAGGCCGCGGCCACCGGTCGGGTGATCTCATACCCCCATTTCGGCAAATAATTGGTCAAAATAGCGGAGGTGGCCACTTCTTCCCCCTCGATCAGGTTGAATTCGCCGAATTTTTCATTAGTGATGTGATGGTCAATGTTGATGTCGGGGCGACGATAGCCTTCAAAGACCTTGCCCAGTCGCTTGAAATCGGCACAATCTACCGAAATAAAGGTATCAAATTCGCCCTGTGGGGTTGTTTTGACCTGTTCACTGCCTTCCAGATGCCGAAAAGAGGCAGGAACGCCATCGGCCAGCACCATCGTGACCTGTTTACCAGCATTTTGTAAGGCCAGCCCCAAACCCAGTAACGAGCCTACAGCATCGCCATCAGGGCGAACATGGGAAGCAATTAATATTTTATTGGCGGCAGCCAAACGCTCCCGAATGGCTGCACTCAGGTTTTCATCCATAGATATTCTCAGTTACTCCTTTTTTCGGTCTCAGAACGCTGACGGATTTGCGCCAGCAATTTTTCGATGTGATCTGCGTGTTCAGGGGTAGGATCCCAGTGAAAGCGCAGGCGGGGAAAAACACGCAACTCAATGCGGCTGGCCAGAATTTTTCGCAAATAGCCGCTGGCCGATTCCAGGCCCGCCAAAATCTCTGGTGAACGGGTAACTCCCTCCACTGCGGAAACATACACATCGGCGAAGGCGAGTTCCTTATCCACCTTAACGTCAGTCACGTAAATTTGTTGCAAGCGCGGATCGCTGATCTCGCGAATCAAAAGTTCGGAGAGCTCTTCGCGGATCCGGCCCGCAATGCGTTGTAAGCGAATTCCTGATGGCATGGTTTT
>JBMFPJ010000356.1:1921-2354 GCA_049969175.1 Anaerolineae bacterium
ATGGTTTTCTTTCCACACAAAGACAACGGTTAGCGGCCATTTTCCAGGACGTAACAAATAATCTGGTCACCGACTTGAATATCATTGAAGTTCTTGAAGCCAACGCCACACTCAAAGCCGGTGCGAATTTCGCGCACATCTTCTTTTTCGTGGCGCAGCGAGGCCATTTCACCTTCATAGACGATATCGGAGCCACGCAAGATACGCACGCGCGCATTCCGCCGCAGTTCACCTTCGGTGACGCGGCATCCCGCCACTCGTCCCAACCGCGAAGCGGGGAACACGGCCAGTACCTGCGCCTTGCCAATGACCTTTTCAACTTTCTCCGGCTCCAGCATCCCCTTCAGCGCTTTTTCAATGTCCTCGGTAAGGCGGTAGATAATATCGTACAGGCGAATGGAGACGCCTTCACTTTCGGCCAGGCGGCGGGCGG
>JBMFPJ010000357.1:0-2353 GCA_049969175.1 Anaerolineae bacterium
CTATAAAAAAGTCTTTGCCACTTTTCAGGCAAAGACGAATGCATCCCAAAGGAGGGAAAAAGCCTCATCGGCTAAATTTGCACTGTCTTCACCTGAGCAGGAAATTAAGCCCCAGCCTTGCTGAGGCACCCGCCTTCATCGGCGAAGTGGCGCTGGTTCATCGAGTATGACTACTCGCGCACCTCAAGAGATTGTGCCTCGTTCGGATCCACCTTAATACCAGGCCCCATGGTCGTCGCAATCGTTACACGCTTAATATAAGAGCCCTTAGCTCCTGCCGGGCGCGCCTTGCGAATGGCATCCATTAGAGCCGCAAAGTTATCGTACAGTTTTTCCAAATCAAACGAGGCCTTGCCAATGGAAACATGGATATTGCCAGTCTTATCCAGGCGGAATTCCACGCGGCCGGCTTTGGCCTCCTGAATCGCCCGCGGCAGATCATCTACGCTCACCACCGTACCCGCTTTCGGATTCGGCATCAAACCGCGCGGGCCCAGAATACGACCCAGGCGCCCTACTTTCCCCATCGCATCGGGAGTGGCGATCGCTACATCGAAATCGGTCATCCCACCTTCGATCTTCTTCAGCGTCTCGTCATCGTCTGCGACCAGGTCAGCGCCTGCTTCACGTGCTCGCATCGCGCCTTCGCCCTGGGCGAAGACCAACACCCGCACCGTCTTCCCCAGGCCATGCGGCAGCACAACGACATCGCGTACCTGCTGGTCCGCCTGACGCGGATCAAGCGCCGTTCGCAAATGTACTTCAACGGTAGAATCAAAACGAGTGGTCGCCGTTTCCTTCGCCAGCGCAAGCGCCTCACGCGAAGTGTACAGCTTCTCAGGATCAATTTTGGCCACTGCAGCCAGATATTTTTTTCCGTGTTTTGCCATAGATTCCTCCGTGGTGCAAGCGGATTGCCTGAGCAATCCTCCCACAAAATTTAGTCAACTACCGTAATGCCCATCGAACGAGCCGTGCCTTCGATTTGCTTCATTGCGCCTTCGAGATCAATCGCGTTCAAGTCTTTCATCTTGAGCTCAGCGATCTCGCGAATCTGCGCCCGGGTCACCTTGCCGACTTTTTCCTTATTCGGCGCGGACGACCCTTTCTCCACCTTGGCCGCCTTGCGCAACAACACCGCTGCCGGCGGGGTCTTTAACACAAAGGTGAACGAGCCATCGCTATAGATGCTGATCTCTGCAGGCAACACCTCGCCTGGGCGGTTCGCCGTGCGAGCGTTATACTCCTTGCAGAACGCCATAATGTTGATCCCATGGCCAGCCAGTGCAGGGCCAACCGGCGGCGCCGGGTTGGCTTTTCCAGCTTCTAGCTGCAAACGAACGACTGCTTTTAGTTTCTTTGCCATTTCTACTCCTTGTATCCACTTCAAGATGGATACTCTGTGGTTTTAACGGGTCACTATGGGGGACCCTCCCACCGCATCAGGCCAGACGTTCGGCCTGCTACCGTCAAATTTACGCTTTCTCCACTTGCAAGAAATCCAGCTCCACAGGCGTTTCACGCCCAAAAAACGAGACCATCACCCGCACTTTGGAGCGTTCCATATCAATCTCCGAAACCACACCGCGGAAATCATTGAACGGCCCATCAATAATCCGCACGCGCTCGCCAACCTTGAAGCTCACCTTCACCGTCGGCGATTCGGCTTCCATGCGCTTGATAATTTGGGCCACTTCCTCCGGGCGTAATGGTGTGGGCTGATTTCCCATGCCAACAAAGCCAGTCACACCTGGAGTGTTCCGCACCACATACCATGATTCCTCTGTCAGGATCATGTTGACCAGCACATAGCCGGGGAAAATATGGCGCTCTACCGTGCGCCGTTTGCCATCGCGCACTTCAATTTCTTCTTGCGTGGGGATGACCACATCAAAAATCTTATCCTTCATCCCCATCGTTTCGATCCGCTGCTCCAGATTATGACGGACCTTATTTTCATAGCCCGAATAGCAATGAATCACATACCAGGCCGGCCCTTCTGTGGGTGCTTCGACGGGCGGCAGGTTGGCGGGAATCGCATCTTCGGGCCGCGGCGCTTCCTGCTCGAGGTCCGGCAATGGAGCGACCTCCGAATGAGACAAAGGCTCTTCGGCAGGCTCTTCCATCGATTCATTCTCAAATTGATCTTCCGGTTCCTGCACGTCCATCACAACCTCATTTTCTGGCACGGCTTACAATCCCAATATCAGATTCATCAGACCATGAGCCAGAACATCAACAATGGCCAGAAACGCTCCCATCACGGCCATCACCAGGAGCACCAACACGGTCAAACGGCGGGCCTCAGGCCAGGTGGGCCAGGTAACTTTGCGCAGTTCGCCAACGGTTTCGC
>JBMFPJ010000358.1:0-2347 GCA_049969175.1 Anaerolineae bacterium
ATGGAACGGTGCACGAGGTCATCAACGGCATCATGCAAGTTCCGGCTGAAAGGCGCCCCGTCCTGGGTGTCGTTCCCATCGGCTCAGGAAACGATTTTGCCCACGCCATCGGCGTTCCTCTTGAGCCGGCAGAAGCCTTGCGCTTTGCCCTGTATGGGCAGCCCAAAACCATTGATTTGGGCCTCATTCGCGATGAACATGGTCGCGTCGAATACTTCGACAACACCCTCGGCATTGGCTTTGATGCCGTGGTGACCATTCGTTCCCACCGCCTGCCGCTCCTGCGCGGCTTTTTCATGTATCTCACCGCGGTCATCCAGACCATCTTGCTCAATTTCGACCCGATGAAACTCCAAATTCAAATGGATGACCAGAGGTGGGAGCAACAAATCTTGATGCTCACCATCTGTAACGGTCCGCGCGAAGGCGGCGGCTTCCACGTAGCCCCCGAAGCGCGGCTGGATGATGGTCTGTTGCACTTCGTTGCCATTCAAAAAGTATCCAGGCTGATGATGTTCCGCCTGATTCCCGAAGTGATGAATGGCACCCATGGCCGCTTCAAAGAAGTCCACCTGGGAGCGTTCAAAAAACTATCCATGCTCTCCGATCGCCCCCTCTACATTCATGCCGATGGCGAAATCTTCAGTGGCTTTGGCACCGACATTCGTCAGCTGAGCATTGAAATCCTGCCGCAAGCCCTCCAGGTGGTGAAAAACTAGCCTACCAGAAATTGTGCTGCGCCGCGCCTATGCCTGACCTGCTCGCTACCCTTCAAAAACAAGATGACGGATACCTGCGCATCGTAGCCGAATTGTGGGGCGTGGATCTGCCCCCCAACGCGACTGCTGAAGACCTGGCCGCCTCGCTGCTGGACCCGGAGCTGGTCGCCGAGATTTTAGATTCCCTCCCCCCCGAAGCGATCACCACCCTGGAGGCGCTCATCGCCCGGCGCGGTCGCCTGCCCTGGGCGGAATTCACCCGCCGCTTTGGCAACATCCGTGAGATGGGAATCGGCAAGCGTGACCGCGAAAAGCCGCATCTCACCCCGGTTTCGCCTGCTGAGGTGCTTTATTACCGTGCCCTGCTTGCCCGCGCCTTTTTCGATACCGAACAAGGCCCGCGTGAATTTGCTTACATTCCCGAGGATTTGCTGACTCTTCTGCTCAGCCTGAAGCGCCCGCTGGAATCGGGAATCGCCGTTTCTGCCAATCGCTCCGAACCGTTGGGGCGCCCGGCCTCTCCGGGTGAACGGGTGCACGAAATCCTGGCCAATGATCGCATCCTCGATGATGCGACCACCTTACTGGCAGCACTGCGCGCCGGACGCCCAGTCTCGCCGGAGCCGAAGCTACTGGCTCTGCTCACCGCCGCCGGCCTGATCAAAGACAATGCTCCGCAGCCTGAACCGTTGCGTCAATTCCTGGCGGCCTCGCGCCAGGAGGCCCTCACCATGCTCTACGAGGCCTGGCAAAATAGTGAGACCTTCAACGAATTGCGCCTGATTCCTGGCTTGATCTGCGAGGGGGAATGGAGCAATCAGCCGTTGATCACGCGCGAATTTTTGCTCAACCTGTTGGCAGATCTCCCCGAAGGCAAATGGTGGAGTCTGCCTGCTTTTGTGCGCGCCATCAAAGAAAAATATCCCGATTTTCAACGTCCGGCAGGTGATTATGATTCCTGGTTTATCAAGCGCGCTTCCGATGGACAGTATCTGCGCGGTTTCGCTCATTGGGAAAATGTGGATGGCCTGCTGATTCGCTTTTTCATTACCGATATTTTGCACTGGTTGGGGATGGTTGACCTGGCTTTACCCGAAGATGGCGAGACTCCTACGGCGTTTCGGCTGGTGACCTCCCCGCTTCACTCGGCGCAGGCGGAGGAGGCGCGCCTGTTTGTCTCTTCTCAGGGTAAAATCACCATCCCGCGCTTTGCACCGCGCTCGGTGCGTTACCAGATCGCCCGTTTTTGTGAATGGGACGAGGAGAAGGCGGACGAATATCATTTCCACCTGACGCCACGTTCGTTGACCCGCGCCAGACAGCAAGGGCTGACGGTGGAACATTTGCTGGCTTTGCTTGCCAAACATGCCGATTCAGGGATTCCCCCTGCGCTGGTCAAGGCGCTCAAACGCTGGCAGGTTAACGGTACCGAGGCGCGGGTGCAGAATCCGGTCATTTTGCGGGTCAGCCGGCCAGAGGTCCTGGAAGAGATGCGCAAATCGAAGGCGGGGCGCTTTTTGGGGGAAATGCTCAATCCCACGACGGTCGTCGTCAAAGAAGGAGCACAATCCAAAGTGATCGAGGCGCTGGTCGAATTGGGGCTGCTGGCCGAGGATGAAACCGAGCTT
>JBMFPJ010000359.1:0-703 GCA_049969175.1 Anaerolineae bacterium
TAGCGCGACATTCATGTCGCTTGTAAAGGCGAGATAAATCTCGCACTACCGCGTAAGGGAGTTATTAAAAAGCCCTGAGCCATCCTGAGCATGTCTGGTATTTGTGGACAATCTTGGGTAAAATTGAGACATGGCAAAACAGCGAATTCTTCTGGTAGATGATCACGAAATTGTCCGCCTCGGTTTGAAATCCCTGCTGGAGCGACATCCTCAATTTGAAGTGGTAGGAGAAGCAGCATCAGCCCGCGAGGCCATTGAACAGGTCGCCGCGCTGGAGCCGGACGTTGTCGTGATGGACATTCGCCTGCCCGGAACATCTGGCATCGAAGCCTGCGAAGAAATTGTCAACAAATATCCCAAGACCAAAGTCATTATGCTTACCTCTTATGCTGAGGATGAGATGCTCTTCTCGGCCATTCGGGCTGGGGCTTCGGGCTACATCCTGAAGCAAATCGGCAGCGAGGACTTGATCCGCTCGTTGGAAGCTGTCAGCCGGGGAGAGGCCTTGCTCGATCCCGCGGTGACCCAGCGCGTCTTCCAGGAAGTGAGGCGAGCGGTAAAAGACGAAGAGGCCTCCGCCTTTGCCCATCTCAGTCAGCAAGAAAAACACGTTCTCCTGTTGGTCTCCGAAGGAAAGACCAACCGCGAAATCGCCAAAGCCCTCTTTTTGGGCGAAGGAACTGTGCGCAACTACGTCAGCAGC
>JBMFPJ010000359.1:713-2332 GCA_049969175.1 Anaerolineae bacterium
TTTTGGGCGAAGGAACTGTGACTACGTCAGCAGCATTCTCTCCAAATTAGGGGTAAATAACCGGGCTGAAGCTGCCGCTTACGCCGTGGAACATAACTTACGTGAATATATCCACCTTTAACCTGCGCCAGGCGCAGGTTTTTTTATGGGGCGAGAAGATGATTCCTTACACAACCTTGTCAGATGGTCACGTAACGCTGCGCCCTTTTCAATTTGCAGATCTGGGCGCCCTGTATGCCGCCATCCGCGAATCACTGGCCGATCTCAAGCCCTGGATGAGCTGGGCACACGATGATTATCACGAACGAGATGCTCACGATTTTATCGCCATTGCCCGGGCGCGCTGGAACGAAGGCGGGCTTTATGGATTTGCCATCACCAGCAGTAAAGACGGATCTCTGCTGGGAGCCTGCAACCTGAGTCAGGTTCACCCGCAATACCGTTTTTGCAACCTCGGTTATTGGGTACGAAGTAGCCAGCGCGGCAAGGGTATTGCGGCAAAAGCCGCACAGTTGGCGGCGCGTTTTGCCTTCGAAAAAGTTGGGCTGATACGTGTCGAGGTCGTTGTTGCCACCGAAAACCTCGCCAGCCTGCGCGTGGCAGAAAAGATCGGAGCTCAGCGCGAAGGTGTCTTGCGCAATCGCATTGTAGTAGGCCAGAAAGCCTACGACGCGGTGATGTTTTCGCTTATCCCCGAAGATTTGGGACTGAAAAGCATAGTGCAGCCAGCCGCAACCAAAGGTGGGGCAACCCAATGAGTTCTCACAGAATCTTCGCAGTTGCGATAGATTCTCAAGAGCAATACTATACTATAATCAAAACATGTCTCTTAGTGAATCTTCCATCCTCTTCCTCGGCAAAGCAGATGATCCTTACTGTGTGCGCGCCCTCGAATTTTGTCAGGCCAGCTTCGCTCGCGTGACCTTTTGCCTGGGTCGCTGGGGCGATCCGCTGCCTGCTGAGATTCGCGCTTGGGAAGGCGATTACATTATTTCCTACCTCTCCCGCTGGGTTGTCCCCGCCGAGCTGTTACGACGCGCCCGCCGCGCCGCCATCAATTTCCACCCCGCTTCTCCAGAATATCCGGGTATTGGGTGCAATAATTTTGCCCTTTACGAGGGCGCCACAGAATACGGTGTGACCTGTCATCATATGGCCGAAAAGGTGGATACCGGCGCCATCATCGCCGTCCGGCGCTTCCCCGTTTATCCGCAAGATGATGTTGCCTCCCTGTTACAACGCACCTACGAGCACCAGATTGAATTGTTTTTTGAAATCGTTGGTCTGCTGGCGGAAGGGAAGGAATTGCCCGTTTCTTCGGAGAAATGGACGCGACCTCCCTTCACTCGTAAACAATTCAATGAACTTTTCCGCATCACGCCCGAAATGAGTCCCGAGGAGATCGCTCGCCGCATCCGGGCGGTCAGCTTTGAGCAATGGCAACCATACATCGAACTTCATGGCTTCCGGTTTGAATACAAACCTCCGCAAAATAACGTTCCTACTACCTGAGCCACCAAATATTTCAGCGACTGATGTTATGCACTTTCCCGTAGCGCGACATTCATGTCGCTTATAAAGGCGAGATAAATCTCGCACTACCGCGTAGCGCGACATTC
>JBMFPJ010000360.1:0-2326 GCA_049969175.1 Anaerolineae bacterium
CAATCGGCTCAGCGCGGCGGTGGTTTTGCCGCTTCCGACGGGGCCATGCACAAAAATTTTGCTGTGGATGGGTAGCTGAACCAGGGTCTTTTGTTCGGGGGTGAGGAAAATTGTCATTTCTTCAGGTGGCGGGCAAAGAATTTAAGGGGGCGCTCCCAGGCATCGCGGGCTGCTTCGGGTTTATAGACGGTAGGGTCGCGATCGCGGAAGAAGGCGTGACCGGAATTGGGGTAAACAACGATTTCATGTTCGATGCCGAACTGATTCAGCAGCTGGTTGAATTGTTCTACGGTGCCGAGGGGGATGGATGTATCGGCATCTCCGAACAGACCAAGCACGGGAGCGCGCAGACGGTTGAGCTGAGGAAAGATTTGTTGCATCCCGCCGCCATAGAAGGTGCAGACTGCAGAGAGCGGGCGGCGCAGACCGAGCACAAGGGACATCCGCCCGCCAAAGCAAAAGCCCACGCTGCCCACTCTGCCGGTGCTATCGGGATGAGAGAGCAAGCCATCGAAGACCTGTTCCAGGTCATCGGCTGCACTTTGCAGGTATTTGTCCTTCAGCGCGGCGGCAGTTGTGCTATCGCCCAGCGAGGCACGTTCGCCGTGATACAGGTCGGGGGCAAAGGCCAGGTAACCTTCCGCGGCGAAACGATCGGTGATGGATTTGGTCTGTTCGTCCAATCCCCACCATTCGTGGATGACGATTAAGGCCGGGAAGGGGCTTTTGCCAAAAGGCCGCGCCAGGTAGCCGGTGACGGTGTTCAGAAGGGTCATTTCGCCCATAAGAATCTCCTTTGCAGTTGCAGGCAACTCAATTATACAGGCATTGCCTCTTTGGGGTGCCTGACTTTTTGGGACGAGCCTTCTGGTCTGTCTCTGGACAGCCTCGAAAGGCTGTCCGAGATAGGCTGGAACCCCCTGAGGGGGCGGGTGCCTGTTCTACTTGATTTCCAGTTTTTTCCAGCGGATCTTGCGCGGCGACGAAGACGGTCAGTTCACTGCGGATAAGGCAGCGCCTTCTGTGGTAATATTTGGTGTCCATATTCTATGCGGGAGGCAGAGCAGCCCCTCTTGGCTGTGAAAGACTGACTATGTTCGAAACACTTACTTCTCGTCTCAACCAGGTTTTCGATCAATTACGTCGCCGCGGCAAGCTGAGTGAAGCCGATGTGGATGCGGCCATGCGCGAGGTGCGTCTGGCCTTGCTGGAGGCCGACGTTCATTACAGCGTGGTCAAATCCTTCATCGCCAACGTGCGCGAACGCGCGGTCGGTGCCGAGGTTTCCAGGGCACTTAACCCTGGACAACAGGTGATTAAGATTGTCAATGAAGAACTGATTGCCTTGTTGGGTGAGCCGGCGCCGCTCCATCTGACTGGCCCCAAACCGCGAGTGATCCTGCTGGTCGGCTTGCAGGGTTCGGGGAAGACCACCGCTGCGGGCAAACTGGCGCGTTTGTTGCGCTCCAAAGGGGAGCGGGTGATGCTGGTGGCCGGAGACCCTTATCGGCCGGCGGCGGTACAACAGCTGCAGCAACTAGGCGAACGCCTGGATGTGCCTGTCGAGGCCGATTTGTCGCTCAAGCCGCCTGAACTGGCTGCCCGCGCCGTGGAAAAAGCCCAAAAGGGTGGATTCGGCGTGGTGATCGTGGATACCGCCGGACGGTCGCAGCTGGACGCGGAATTGATGGCTGAATTGAAAGCCATCGCTTCTCGTATTTCGCCAGTGGAAATCTTGCTGGTGGTCGATTCGATGATCGGCCAGGAAGCGCTGAACATCGCCCAGGGGTTTCGCGATCATGTGGCGATTACTGGCCTGATTCTGACCAAAATGGATGGCGATGCACGCGGCGGGGCAGCCATTTCTATCCGCTCGGTCACGGGTGTGCCGATCAAATTCCTGGGGGTGGGCGAGAAACTGGATGCCCTGGAGGCGTATGATCCCGCTCGCCTGGCCTCGCGCATTTTGGGCATGGGCGATATGCTGGGGTTGATTGAGAAAGCCGAAGCCGCTTTCGATGCCCAACAGGCCCAAAAGGCTGCTGAACGCCTGGCAAAGGGAGAATTTACCCTGGAAGACTGGTTGGAGCAAATGCGCCAGATGAAGAAGATGGGACCGTTGGCGCAGATCGCAGAGATGCTCCCAGGACGCCTTGGACAGGCGGCTCGTCAGGTGGACCCAAAAGAAATGGAGCGAAATTTCAGGCGGTCAGAGGCGATTATCCTTTCGATGACGCCCCAGGAGCGGCGTAACCCCGATATTCTGAATGCTTCTCGCCGTCGGCGTATTGCTGCCGGTTCGGGAACGAATGTGCAAGAGGTCAAC
>JBMFPJ010000361.1:0-2293 GCA_049969175.1 Anaerolineae bacterium
AGCATCCAGGCTCAATTCGCGCGTACGGCTCAGGTTGGGGAAGACGATCTGCTCGCGCTTTTGCGCCAGGGCGAGGATTTGATCGTCCAAATGGGCATACCGATCTCCTTTTGGGCCTACCGCAAAGCGCGAAGGAAGATCAACCGGCGTCTCCGGCAGGATCGCCGGCGAAAGGACGGCGCGAACCGAATGCGCCCCCATCGAGCGAATCGCCTCTAACACCGGCCGCAGCGAATCTTCCATCTCCAGGCTGGAGGCCACCCCCTGGCTGACCATGAGCAGGCGGTTGAGTTCATCCAGCCGGGCTTGCAGGCTCACCCGCATTTGCTCAAAGGAGCGACGCAACTGCCCCAGTTCATCTACCCCTTCCACCTGCAAAGGATGATCTAGATCTCCCTGGGCAATGCGGTTGGCCTCAATGGCCAGATTGTGCAGCGAGCCGGTGACCACCCGCAGCCCTAACCGCAAAGTAATCACCGCCAGCACCGCCAGGAGGATAATCATCGTTGCCAGCGGCATGGCGATATTCAACGCCAGCTGCTGGGCTTGTTGTGCCGGAATGGTCAATTCAACTGCCCAGGGACGTCCCAAGACTGGCTGGTAATAGACCAGCTGGCGGGTGCCATCGGCAGCCGTGCTCTCGAAAAAGCGCGGCTCACCATTTGCACTCGCCAGACTCTCTACGGGCAGGCGATTTTCGCCCGCGCTGTAAAGGACGTGGCCATTTTCATCGAGCAACATTCCGCTGCCATGAAGTTCCTTCATACTTTCCAGGCTGTTGCGCAGCGGCACGGTTAACGGATTGCTGTTCAGGGTGGTACGACCGATCAACACCCGTTGAACCGTTCCTGCCGCATCCACAATGGCAACGAGGAAAGAAACCCGCGCGCTGGCATTGCTGGCACCAGGCGGAATGGAGTAAATCTGCACCAGCACCCCGCTACTTGCCAGGTTCAAACCCATTTCCTCTTCGCTAAAAAGCGAAATTCCTCCCATCCCCGTGGCCGGGTAGGCCGCCAGAACGGTTTTACTACTGGCATCCAGCACAAAAATCTGGTCGAAATACGGCACAGCCTGGATGCGTTGCCCAATCAGCGAGGTCAATTCTGGCCCAACCGACTGCAACAGACGGGTATCTCCAGCCAGTTGCACTGCCAGGTTTTGCCCGGTCTCCAGGAAGAAGGGAACATTCTCTGCCGCTGCCGCCGCCGTGCTGGAAAGGCGATCGCGCAACATCTCGCGCGCCGCCCGCCCCGCTACCACCCAATCTCCCAACAGCAATGCCAACAAAAGCAAAACGATAAACGTCCCGGTCGCGAGGACAAAGCGTGTTTCCAGGCTGCGCTCAGCTGGTGAAGGTTGCAAAGGCGCTTTTTCACCCCAATAGGCAGGGAAAGCCACGGAAAAAATTTGAGCGATGACACCAGCAACCAGCATCTCACCGCTGAACGCCAGGACATTCACTCCCATCGTACTCAAGGCAAAATCCAGGCGCGCCGTCAGAGGGGCCTGGAGGGTAAATAAGATACTGAGCAGGTAAAACAAAACATGAAAAGGAATCAGCCCCAACGCGCTGACCAACGGCTGGCGCAACCAGCGATACACCAGCGTGCGGTATCGCTGGCGGACATTCACCGCAAAAAATACGCCCAAAAAGGCTATTTCCAGCATCGAAAACAAGTTGTAAGTATCCCAAATCCCCCGCAATAACCCCGTCAACGCCCCCAGCACCGCTGCAGCCACCGGCCCCAAAAATCCGCCGGCCAGCATCCACGGCAGGCCCGCAAAAAGCATCATCGCCGTACCCGGCGGCTCAGCCGGTAGCCCTGGCATGGGCAGGGTCGAACCAAAAGAAAAGCGCAGTCCGATAAACAACGCCGTGAACGGCGTAATTGCCAGTAGCCCCCAAAATAACAGCCAGCGGCGGCGCTTCCAGCGGGGCTGATATTTCCGCCACAAAAACAGGCTATAAATCAACCCGCCCAGCAACAACAACCAGACAAGCCACCCCAGTGGCGTTGGCCCAGCCGGAAACGGCAAACTGGTAAGCAAAGTAAACAAGAAACTCATGACCGGATACACGAATTATAGCCTGAAAATGAGCCGGCGGCGAAAAAAACGGCCACCTGAAAACAACGCAAAATCAGGAAAGATGACGATACACCCCGCGATACTCCTGCGGCAACAGACTTGCCAGCGCCCTCATGATTTTTTCCGTCTCCTCTCGCAGCGCAAGCGGACCACGAGCGGATTCCGTCAAATAAAACGGTTCCCCCACCCGTAGCGCCACCGC
>JBMFPJ010000362.1:0-2293 GCA_049969175.1 Anaerolineae bacterium
CCCAACTTCCCCTCGAACGCTTGCTCATTGAAACCGATGCCCCTTTTCTCACCCCCGTTCCCCAGCGCGGCAAGCGCAATGAACCTGCCTACGTTCGTCATATTGTTGATAAAATAGCAGAAATCCATTCCAAACACCCCGAGGAGGTCGCGGCGATTACCAGCATGAACGCCAGGCGACTCTTCGCCTGGGGAGAGTGACTTGAGCACGGTATCTTTTCTTACACCTATCCAAGAACACATTCGACTGGTCGAAGAACGCATGCGCGGTCAGGCCAACGAAAGCCACCCCGACCTGCGCGCCGCCCTTAATCACCTGCTCTCCGCTGGCGGAAAACGCATTCGTCCCACCATCAGCTTACTGGTCGGCACTATGCTTGGCGCCGATCTGGAACGCCTGGTGACCTTGGGAGCAGCCATTGAATTACTGCACACTGCCACCCTCGTACACGATGACCTGATCGATGGCGCCCTGCTGCGCCGTGGCATCCCCACCCTTAACTCGCGCTGGTCGCCACCTGCCACCGTCTTGACCGGTGATTTCCTCTTCGCCCGCGCCGCCAAACTCGCCGCCGAAACCGATCACCTGCCCCTGATGAAATACTTCGCCGAAACGCTGGCCGTGATCGTCAACGGCGAGTTGACTCAAATGTTCTCCAGCCGCGGCATCGTGGACCGGCAAAATTACTACCAGCGCATCTACGCCAAAACCGCATCCCTCTTTGAACTCACCGCCAGCGCAGCTGCCATGCTCAGCCCGGTAGACGAGAGCACCATCGAGGCCATGCGCGACTTTGGCTACCATCTCGGCATGGCCTTCCAAATCGTAGATGACATCCTGGATTTCACCGGCGAGCAGACAAAAGTAGGCAAACCGGTTGGCTCCGACCTGCTCAACGGCCTGGTCACCCTACCGGCCATCTACTACGCCGAAAGCAACCCTCAGGACGAGGACATCTGCTCCCTGCCTGAAGGCGGTTGGACCAACACCCCGCGCATGAATCGTCTGATCGAAAACATCCGCCAAAGCGACGCCATCCAGCAATCCATGCAAGAGGCGGAACACTTCGTTCAGCGCGCCCTGAGCCGCCTGGAAACGCTCCCCCTGAGCACTGAGCGGCAGGCTTTGGAGAACCTGGCAAAATATATTGTTGACCGTCGAGTGTAATCATGGTCAATCCGCGCAAACCCTTTCGCCTGAACGTTGGCTTCATCATCAGCGAAGAAGTCGGCTACAACCACGACTTCCCCTTTGAGTTTGATGAAATTCAGATGGCCGACGATCTCACCCTCTATCACCTCACCGGCCTGGCAAACATCGGACGCACGCCGCAAGGGCTGATCGTCCAGGGAGATTTCACCAGCGAGATCACCCTCCAATGTGTCCGCTGTCTGAGCGAATTTCGCCAGGTCCTCCACTGGCATCTGACCGAGCTGTACGCCTTCAGCCAGCGCTCCGTCACCGAATCGGGCCTGATCTT
Source organism: Anaerolineae bacterium (assembly GCA_049969175.1). Lineage (GTDB taxonomy): Bacteria > Chloroflexota > Anaerolineae > Anaerolineales > Villigracilaceae > DAOUAN01. The sequence continues at coordinate 1,481 of JBMFPJ010000362.1, forward strand.
GCCAGAAGACGCCCACATTGATTTACAACCTCTCTTGCGCGAGTACGCCCTACTCGAAGTCCCCATCAACCCCATCTGCAAGCCCACGTGCAAAGGATTGTGTCCGGTCTGCGGCGAAAACCTGAACGAACGCGATTGCGGACATCGCCCCAGGCAAGACAACTCACCTTTCGCGGCGCTAAAAGACCTCTTCTGATGCTGACATAACAGGAAGGCAACATGGTACAGAAACGTCAACAAGCCGCTCTCGAGCTCTTACTGGAAAAAGCGGATGTACAGGGGTATGTAACCACCGACGACCTGATGGAAGTCTTCCCGCATGTCAATCAGCATAGTGAACAGTTTCACACGCTTCTACTCACCCTGCGCCAGCGCGGCGTAGATGTGCTGGACGTGGGCGATGACGACCCCCTCAGCGAAACCATCGAAACTCCCCCCCTGGATTCTGAGTACGAGACCATCCTGGACCAATCTTCCAGCGACGAAGATCCGGTTAGCCTGTATCTGAGAGAGATGTCGCGCGTCCCTTTGCTCACCGCGGAAGAAGAGCTCGACCTGGCCATCCGCATTGAAAACGGGCGCCACGCCCGCAACGAGTTGACCAAGCTCAACGGGCGCGGCCGGGCCAGCACTCGCCGAAGGCTGGAAACGTTGGTGCAAGATGGCATCCAGGCCCGTGAACATCTCATCAAAGCCAACACTCGCCTGGTGGTCAGCATCGCCAAACGTTACATCGGCCGCGGCGTTGCCTTTCTCGATCTGATTCAAGAAGGCAACCTGGGACTGATGAAAGCCATTGAAAAATACGATTAC
>JBMFPJ010000363.1:0-2284 GCA_049969175.1 Anaerolineae bacterium
ACCGAAATCAGCACCTTGTCGTGGCCCGCGATGAATCCCTGGCGAATGCGGCGACCTGCCTCGGTGCGGATGGGAATGTTTTGTAGATTCGGGTTGGAGGAGGAAAGCCGACCGGTGACGGCGCCCGTCTGGCTGTAGGAGGTATGGACGCGACCAGTTTCAGGCTTCACCGCGGCGGGCAAAGCATCTACATAAGTGGATTTGAGCTTAGAGAGTTCGCGATGCTCTAACACCAAGTCCACCACTGGATGTTGCCCGCGCAGGGCCGCCAGCACCTCGGCGGAGGTGGAAAAATGCCCGCTGGCGGTTTTGCGCCCGCGATCCGGTGGTTCGAGGCCGAGACGTTTGAAGAGAATATCCGAAAGCTGCTGGGGGGAATTGATATTGAACGGTATGCCCACCAGGGCAAAGACCTGCGTCTCGATCTCCGCCATGCGCCGGGAGAGTTCGCTGGACATTTCCCGGAAGAAGGGCAGGTCAAGCAAGATGCCGGTCATTTCTATCTCTGCCAGTACCGGCACCAGGGGCATTTCGATCTCGTTTAACAATTTCAATCCGTTGACGCGCTCCAGTTCGGCGCGCAGGATAGGCATCAATCGCAGAGTGGTCTCGGCATCGGCAGCCGCATAAGCAGCCACGGTTTCGACCGGTATCTCAGCCATGCTGCGCTGATTTTTACCCCTCCCAATCAATTCCTCAATCGGGGTCATCTCTTCGCCCAGACGGGCGCGGGCCAGGTTTTTCAAACCCAGGTTGCGCGAGTCAGGGTCTACCAGAAATTCGGCCAGCATGGTGTCGAACACCAGCGGCGTGACACGCAAACCATGCCGTGCCAGCACGATGTAATCGTATTTGGCGTGATGAGCAATTTTGCCAATCGTCTGGCTGGTCAGTGCCGGGCGTAAGGCCATCAGCACCTGTTCCAGCGGCAGATTTTGTCCGCTCGAATGCCCGACAGGGAGGTAATATCCCTCTCCCTCTTGAATGGACAGCGAAATACCGACCAAAGCGGCCTGCATCTCATCGGTGGAAGTGGTTTCAGTGTCGAAGGAAATGATCGTGGCCTTGTCCAGGGCGTTGGTCAGGGCGGTGAGGGCTTCGGGAGTATCCACAATGTGAACTTGCAGATTGGGGGGAGCGGCCGGGGCGATCTGCACGATAGGGGGGGCTTCGGTAAAGAGAGGCATCTGGTGGGCGGCTCCTGGCCCGGATGAGAAGGAGGGCGCGGCCTCCCCACGCATTTTTTCCAGCGTTTTGAGCAGCGAACGGAATTCCAGCTCTTTGAAGAGTGCCTCCAGGCGGTCAGGATCGAAGGCGCCTGTGTGGGCCTGGTTCAGGTCGAGTTCGATGGGTAGATCGGTGCGGATGCGAGCCAGTTCGCGGCTCAGGTAGGCCGAATCCCGACCGCTTTCCAGACGGGTTCGCCAGCGAGGTTCAATTTCTTCGAGATGGGCATAGATGTTATCGAGGGTGTCGTACTTTTGCAGCAGGGCAATGGCGGTTTTTTCGCCTACGCCAGGCACGCCGGGAATGTTGTCGGATTTATCGCCGACCAGGGCTTTGTAATCCACAACCTGATCGGGGCGCACGCCCAATTTTCGGATCACATCTTCGGAGGTGATGTAGGTCTGGTCGTCGCCAGCCAGATATACGGCGGTGCGCTCATTGACCAGCTGGAGGAGGTCGCGGTCGCCGGTGATGATTTTCGTCCCCAGGCCTTGTTCGGCGACCTGGCGAGCGATCGAGCCCAGGACATCATCGGCTTCGTACCCCTCCATTTCGAGCCGCGGGATGTTGAAAGCATCTACCAGTTGGCGGATGCGTTCGATTTGTGGGCTGAGGTCATCGGGCATTTTGGCGCGAGTGGCTTTGTAGGCCGGGAAGAGTTCGTCGCGAAAGGTTTTGCCGGTATCGAAAGCCACGGCCAGGTATTCGGGTTTTTCCTGTTCCAGGATGCGCAACAATTCGCGGGCAAAGCCATAGGTGCCGGCGGTTGGTTCCCCTTTGGAGGTTTGCCATCGCTGGCTGGGGGTGCCGGCGGTGAGGGCAAAGTACATGCGGTAGGCCAGAGCATGGCCATCGATCAGGTAAAGTGTTGGTGGCATAGGCGCAATGGAATGATTGGAACAAAAGCGCAGAGCGGAAACAACAGGTTGAATTCACGCTCTGCGAGCAGGGTGAAGAACACAGCACATCACGAACGCGGGCGAGAAATTCCCTGACGTTCCCGCGTTTGGCGGATGTAATCGCGCACCAGTTGAGGCGGGTGGGGCTGGCTGCCACC
>JBMFPJ010000364.1:0-2263 GCA_049969175.1 Anaerolineae bacterium
CATTGTTACCGGTCAGCGTAAGCATGCCGATACCCGTCATGGCCACGCCATACAGGATGAAGGTAACTTTCTCGTGACCAGTCACGCCCGGGATGCTTCCGAAGATGAAGATCGAGGCCACGATGGTCAACGCAATGACGATGATCGCCCAGACGGATGATTCAAAACCAGTGGAAACGCCTTGTAGAATGAGGGTAGCCGGACCGGTATCAGCAGCCTTTTTGATTTCTTTAACGGGGTTGTTGTGAGTGCCCGTGAAGTACTCGGTCAGACGATCAATCAAGATCGCCAACAAAACGCCCACGGCCACAGCCAACGGAGTGCGCCACCAGCCGCCCCATTTGGCCATTTCCGGATTGTTCAGGTAGAGGTAGCCCGCGCCAAAGAACAAGACTGCGGAAATCATGGCAGAGGAGAGAAAGCCACGGAAGATGGCTGCCATGGCATCGCCACTCTTGCCAGGGCCACCGCGGACCAGATAGGTGCCGAAAATGGATGACAAAACACCGATACCACGCACCAGAAGCGGGAAAATGATCCACTCCAGGCGACCGGTGAAGTGCCACAGCGCCAGACCCAGGATCAAGCCAGAAACGATAGTGACCTCATAGGATTCGAAAATGTCGGCGGCCATACCGGCGCAGTCACCTACGTTATCGCCTACCAGGTCCGCCACCACAGCCGGATTGCGGGGATCGTCTTCGGGAATACCGGCTTCTACCTTCCCAACCAGGTCGGCACCCACATCAGCGGCTTTGGTGTAAATACCACCACCGACGCGCATGAACAGCGCCAGCAGCGTGCCGCCGAAGCCAAAGCCCAGTAAAGCATCGGGAGCGGCAATGCCGAGGGCGATGAAAATCAGGGTGCCGCCCAGCAGGCCGAGGCCATCAGTCAACATGCCCGTGATGGTGCCGGTGCGATAGGCAATGCGCAGAGCCTCATCAAAGGAGCGACGTGAAGCAGAGGCCACGCGCACGTTCCCTTCCACCGCCATGCGCATACCGATTTGTCCCACCGCCAGCGAGAAGGAGGCCCCCATGATAAATGCCACGGCGCGCGCAATGCCAATAAGCAAGCGCACATTGGCCTCGCTCATTCCCTGGAAGCGTTCCATGGCTTCCGGTGAGGGTGGGACAATATACACCGAGAAGAAGAGAGCAATGGTCAGAATAACGATGAGGGGCAGGATGGATTTGAGTTGCCGGCGCAGATATGCATCGGCGCCATCGCGAATGGCGCCCCACACTTCTTGCATCTTGGGGGTGCCTTTGTCTTCGCGCAAAATTTGATTGCGCAGGAAGACGGCATAAAGCAATCCCAAGATGGCAACTCCAAAAACGGCCCAAATGGCGGCCGCTTCAAATGGAGTAAGTCCATGCATTGCGTACATAATGAGCGTTTTCCTCCCGAAAAGAAAATAAAGTTTAGGTGCACCCTAAACTTGAGCATGGGGATTTTACAGGCGCACAGGGATTGTGTCAAGAAAAACAAATGGCCACCAGCGATTCTAAAATTGCACATTTGTTCGATTTTTGAGATAAAACAGCAGGTAGTGCAGGATGTGCCGAGCGACAACCAGATCCGCAACGTACTGGATAACGTACCCTGGAAGAGGCTGGAACGGGTCTATCGGGAAGTATTCCGACGCATGGAAGCCAGCGGTCTTTTGGAAAAGCGGCGCTCTTGCTGCTTTCTCTCCCTGTTTCGAAGCGGCCCGCGACCAGTTCGGGTAGGTCTGCGTATATTCTCAAGGAAACTATTTTTAGGAAGGCGAAAGTCATGTTGCGAATTCGCTGCTTGAGCCTTGTTCTTGTCCTGCTCCTTTTGCTTGCCGGCTCGATGGCCTCGCCCGTTCGAGCCTTCGACGGCCGAGGCGGGGAAAAAGTGGTGATCGCCTCCGACCAGATCGTGGACGATGATCTCTATGTCTCAGCCAGTGAGTTCATTCTCGACGGACAGGTCAATGGCGATGTAGTCGCCGTTGGGGGGACAATCACGATCAACGGCACGGTGAATGGCAACCTGATCGCTGCCGGAGGCGCCCTGATTCTCAACGGCAATGTGAGCGGCACAGTGCGCATCGCCGGCTCGGCCATGCGCCTGGGCGAGAAGGCGCGTGTCGGCAGAGATCTCGTCGCGGCCGGGTACAGCCTCGAGGTCCAAAAAGGCAGCACCATCGGGCGTGATGTGCTCTTCGCCGGCGGCCAATGCCTGTTGGGAGGCGAGGTGGGGCGCAATGTCCGCGTCGCCGGCGGAGGGC
>JBMFPJ010000365.1:0-2245 GCA_049969175.1 Anaerolineae bacterium
TAAAAGTGGTGCGAGATGAATCCCCTACGGGGACGATGTCTCGCAGTACGAAATTACACAACTTTCGGTATACGATCGAAGCCCACCCTGAAAATTTTTGGGGAGGCTCAAAATTCTAATGGGCGATGGCGCATGACCACACTTTCGACCAGGCCAATGCCCAGCATCAACGAGGTCAAACCGCTACCACCGTAGCTGATAAATGGCAAAGGCAAACCGGAGACCGGCACAAGATTGAGATTCACGCCAATGTTCACCACGCCCTGAAAGAAGATCAAAATTGCCACACCGTAGGCGATCATTGCCCCGGAGACGTCACGTGCTATACGGGCAGCCCGCAAACAGCGCCAGATGATAAATGCCAGCACCAGAATAACCAGCAACGCACCCACCAGCCCGAACTCTTCTGAAATGGCGGAGAAGATGAAGTCAGTATGGCGAACTTTCAGGAAACGTAATTGAGTTTGCGTGCCGTGCATGTAGCCTTTGCCAAACAGGCCGCCAGAGCCAATGGCAATCAAAGCCTGCTGGACATTATAAATCGCCCCATAGCTGGCATTGGGATCGGGGAAAAGAAAGTTGATGATGCGTTCCTGCTGATACTCCCGGAGGAAGGGGAAAGCAACCACTACAGCCAAAATCCCTGCCAGAGCGAACAAAAGCATGTGCTTCAATTGCATGCCATTCACCCACAGCATGGCGGCAAAAATCACCAGCAACACAATGACGTTACTGAGGTTGGGCTGCAACAAAATCCAGATGGCCAGGCCCATCAACCAGAGAGCACCGCGCAAAATCCACATCAGGTCACGGGGTTGATCACGCGTGTTTTCAAAATAACGAGCCAAAATCAAAATGGCAACAATCTTGGCAAATTCTGTAGGTTGCAAGAAGAGAACGCCCACCGAGAACCAGCGCGCTGCGCCAAAGACCGCCTGCGCGCTCAAAAACAATGCAATGAGCAAAGCCATCATGACAAAATAAATGGGGCGATGAATCGTCAGCCAGAAGCGATAATCAATGCTGGCCACGACAAAAATCAATACCAACCCGGCCAGAGCAAAATAAATCTGCCGATTGACCAGTGGTAAAAGTTCTTCGTTCCCTGCCACAGCCGAGCGGATCATGGTCGTGCCAAAGGCAGTTGCCAGAATGATCGCGCCAAAAAGCAGGAAGTCAAAATGACGCCAGGAGAGATCGCGCAGCATTCTTATCCGCTACGGCGCCGGTTGATTTTGCGTAAGGGAATATCGGCCACCAGGCGTTGGGAGCGGCCGTCACGTTCTATTCCAATGTGAATCGCCTGCGGGTCAATTTCCACGTGGCGCGAGATGGCAGCCAGCAAATCGTCCTTGAGGGCGTCCAATTCCGCCGGGGTGAGGTCGGTTCGATCATGAATCAACACCAGTTGCAAACGCTCCTTTGCACTTTCCGCACTGTGTTTGCGCCCCAATAAGCGATTCATCCAGCCAGCCATCCTTTCTTCTCCCTGTCAGCCGTTGAATGCGAGCCCAAAACCCGCTGTGATCCAGTTCCATGAAAGGGACATCGAAGCCCTGTAAGCGTTTCGCGATGTTGCGGAACGCCTGTCCGGCCCGGCTTTTAGGTTCCAGGGCCACCGGTGTGCCACGATTGCTCCCGACGATGACATTTTCATCTTCGGGGACAACGCCAATCAGTTGAATCCCCAGCAAATCTAACACATCTTCGGCTGAGAGCATTTCGTGATTTTTGACCATGCTGGGGTTCAAGCGGTTGATGATCAGCGCGGGGGAGGGTTTCTCCTCCGCTTCCAGGATGCCCACCACCCGGTCCGCATCGCGTACCGCCGAGACTTCGGGGTTGGTCACCACCAAAACTTTGTCAGCCGGGGCGATGGCATTGCGGAAGCCGCGCTCGATTCCGGCCGGGGAATCGATCAGAATGAAATCATAATCGGGGCGCAATTCGTCACACAGGCGAATCATATCGCTGGGTGTGACCGCTGTCTTATCGCGGGTTTGCGCCGCCGGAATCAGGTAAAGGTCCTGAAAGTGTTTATCGCGAATCATCGCCTGGCGCAGACGGCAGCGCCCTTCGATCACATCCACGATGTCGTAAACGATGCGATTCTCCAGGCCCATGACCACATCCAGGTTGCGGAGGCCAATATCGCCATCAATGCAGACTACTTTTTTGCCATCCGCCACCAATGCCACGGCGAGATTGGCCACTGCGGTCGTCTTGCCGACACCGCCTTTACCAG
>JBMFPJ010000366.1:0-2245 GCA_049969175.1 Anaerolineae bacterium
GTCAACCGCCGCGCATCGCTTTTCTATATTCCGCCGGTGCAGGCCGTGTTCAATTCATTGGCGTATGCCGCAGCAACCGTGTTTCTCTCGCTACTGCTGGGCTTCCCGGCGGCTTTTGCCCTGGCGCGGCCAGGACGCCTGGAACGCTGGTTGGATCCTTTGCTCATGTTGCCGCTGGGCGCTTCCGCGGTTAGTTTGGGCCTGGGCTTTATTCTGGCTTTTGGGCGGTTGCTCACCCTGCCGTGGCTGGTGCCACTGGCACACACTTTGGTGGCCCTGCCTTTTGTCATCCGCACCTTGCAGCCGGCACTGGCATCCATCCCCGAACGTTTGCGTCAGGCGGCCCGTTCCCTGGGGGCTTCGCCGTTGCAGGTCTGGCTGACCGTAGATTGGCCAATTGTCCGCCGTGCTTTGCTGGCGGCTGCCACATTTGCCTTCACGGTTTCGATTGGCGAATTTGGTGCGACTGCCTTGCTCTCACGTCCGCAATATCCCACCATTCCGGTGGCTATTTATCGCTTCCTGGCGCAACCGGGAGGGTTGAACTACGGGCAGGCGATGGCTATGTCCACGATTTTGATGGCCGTGACTCTGTTTGCTATTTTGCTCATTGAACGCCTGCGCCTGCCTGGAACGGCGGACTTTTAAAATTGCGCCATACAAGGAATCAGTTCCATGCTCACCTTGCTCCAGATCAGCAAATCTTACGAAGGCCAACCCCTGTTGCATGGGATTTCTTTTACCGTCCAGGCGGGAGAAACGGTTTGTCTGTTGGGGCCTTCGGGCAGTGGAAAATCTACCCTCTTGCGAATCATTGCCGGACTGGAAGCACCGGAAAGCGGACAGATTCTCTGGAACGGGGAGGATTACACCTCCTGGCCGCCTCATCTGCGGGACTTTGGGCTGGTCTTCCAGGACTATGCGCTTTTCCCTCACCTGGACGTTTTCGCCAACGTGGCCTTCGGGTTGCGTATGCGCCATGTCTCTGCGGCCGAAATCCAGCGGCGCGTGAGCGAAGTGCTGGCGTTGGTGAATTTACAAAAATTTGAACATCGGCGGGTGACTGATCTTTCGGGAGGGGAGCAGCAACGGGTGGCGCTGGCGCGGGCGCTGGCGCCGCGTCCGCGCTTGTTGATGTTCGATGAGCCGCTCGGTGCGTTGGATCGCGCCTTGCGCGACGAATTGCTCGCAGAATTGCGCCGCATTCTGCACGAGACGGGCGTCCCCGCGATTTATGTCACCCATGACCAGGAAGAGGCCTTTGCTCTGGCAGATCGTCTCTTGCTGTTGCATGGTGGGCAGATCGTACGGGAGGGTAGCCCGGCGGAGGTGGTGGCTCAGCCGCGCTCGACCTGGGTGGCGCGCTTTTTGGGGTTGGGGAATTTGCTCGAAGGACAGGTGCTCGCCGAGGGAAAGATTCAAACCCGGCTGGGAGTGCTGGAAACCGCCTGTTTGACGGCGGAAACCGTCGGCAGGCGCGTGGGGGTGTTGATTCGCCCGGGGCGGTTGAAACGCGTCGAGGGGCTGCCCCCCTTGAAGTCCCGCGTGACCGATGTTGTCTTCCAGAAAGAAAATTTTAAGGTAACTCTGGAGAACGGCCTGTATTTTACGCTGAGCGATCCTCCAAAAGTGGGCGAGGAGATCGGCTTTGCGCTGGATGGGGTGGAGTGCCTGGATGATGCCTGATGAAATCACTGTGCTTAAGCGCGATGTGAGCGGCGTCGTGACCTGGCAATATCGCGGCCGTCTTTTGCGCCGCGAGGTGGATCGCCTGGTTTTGGAGGCCTACTTCAACCGCCCCGATTTGCCTTTTTTGGATGTCGTTTTGAAAGAGGGAGATCGCTTTGTAGAGACGTTTTTTACCAATCGTTGGTATAACGTTTTTGAGATTTATGATCGCGATGACGGGCAAATTAAGGGCTGGTATTGCAATATCGCCCGGCCTGCAGAGATGGGGGATGGCTTCGTCTCGTATGTGGACCTGGCGCTGGATTTATGGGTGGCTGCCGATGGCCATCAGGTGGTGATGGATGAAGATGAATTTCTCGCTCTGCGCCTGGATGACGAGACGCGCCAAAAAGCGCGCGAAGCGCTGGCGGAGTTGCAAAGGCGCTTCCGCCAGGGGGGTGCGGTCGCTGCGCTGGCGTAAGAGCGGCTCAATGAATTAGTAAACGCCCAGGGCGTGCATCACGTAATCGCCGTAATTCCAGGCCAGCACGGCGGCTACTACGCAGCAGCAGCACAG
>JBMFPJ010000367.1:0-2230 GCA_049969175.1 Anaerolineae bacterium
CCACCACATTTTTGGCATCCACGCCATTTAAAGCATCGTCGTACATACGCCGAATGTCTTGTGGATGGACCAGGTTGTAATCTTTACGACGCGGGATGAAAAGATCGGTCGCTCCACGCGGTTGCAGTTTCTCAACAACAAACGAGCCGAGGAAACCACCTCCGCCCGTCACAATCACTCTTTTGCCTTGCCAGAAATTTTCTGCCATGAAATTTCTCCTTTCATTGATTCTCACCCAGCCTTCCGAAGCCTGCGAGACTTCGGAAGGCTTTTGTGGGATAGGCTATTGTACAATGAATTGGGCATTGCGATAGCGCTCATCGTGCGGATCACGCACCAGGCCCGTTTTCAAGGCGAAGAGCACTTCGCGGATACCGTCATCCACCGTCAGGGTAGTGGTAAAGCCAAGTAGGCGGCGAATTTTTTCAAACGAAACGGTAATATCGCGCATATCACCGCCAAAAGTCAAATCTTTGTATTCGACCGTCGTTTCCGGCATTCGCCGCAAGACCAGTTCGACGATCTGGTCTTTGGTGTAATTGCCATCGTCCGTGCCTAAGTTGAAGACCTGACCGCGGATTTTCTCTTCGGGCGCTTCCAATCCCATCAAAATACCACGTGCCACATCGCGCACATGGACAAACGAACGCGAATAGCCGCGCTGATAAATGATCAGTTGCCGTTTGGTAAAGGCCTCCAGCACAAATTGATTGATGATCAGGTCAAAACGGGTGCGCGGGGAAATGCCATACAGCGTCGCAAAGCGGAACAACAAGGGCGCTACCGGGCTATCTTTTTGTGAGAGCAAGTATTCTTCGGCAGCGATCTTCGTCTCTGCATACAAAGATTGGGGATTGAGTGGCGATTCTTCATTCACCGGCCCATTGGTAGAAAGGCCATAATTGCTGTAAGTAGAAGCAAACACAAAACGTTGTGCGCCCAAATCCACGGCTTGTTCAAAAACCAGTTTGGTCGCTTCCACGTTGTAGCGCCAGGCCACCTGCCGCCCCACTGCCTGGCAGGCCGGAAAACCCACAATCGCCGCCAGGTGAACAATCGCCTCCGGTTTGGGCCAGTGATCACGAACAGCATCCTTGATGGCCCGCGGCTCGGTCACATCGGCTTTGACGAAATGGAAGTTAGGATGATGCCAGAAGCCCAGCAGCGATTCGCCGCCGAACAACAGCGTATCTACTACTGTCACACGATAATTGGCGCGCAACAGTTCCGCCGTCAGGAGCGAGCCGATATAACCGGCCCCTCCGGTAACCAACACATGCCGTTCACTCATTTTTATCCTCCATCATCAAATGTACTTTATGGCCTTCCACCTGCAAAACGGGCACATTTTCCTCATCCACCACACTAACCCCCTGCTCCAGGCAGGTCAGACGGCAAATATCAGCCACATCGCCTCCTCCCACAATGCGCACACGGTTGTAACCCGCCGCCAGCACCTCGGTGAGATATTCCTTGACCCGCTGGCGCGTCTTCCGATATAACGAAAGAGAATGTTCAATGTAATCCATCGTCAGGCGCGCCCGCAGGGCGATTCCCTCCGGCGTGATAATGTAGCGCAATTTCTTCCGTTCAGCGCGTTTGACCTTCACTGCGCCTTTGGCAATCAACCGCTTTAAATACCAGTTCACCGTGCCAACCGCCACCCCCAACTGCGTTGCCAGAGTTGCCTGATTCACATCTGGATCACGCTCGATTTGTTCGAGCAAAGAAAGTTCACGAAGTTCGTCGTTTGTCGATTCCATTTTTCAAAATTCAATCACTGAATTATAACTGCAAAAGGAACAAGGTCAAGAGCACCTTGCGAAAAACAAATCTACAGTAAAATTGCACCATGCCTGCCACCATCCCGTTCGACTCGACTTTTCAGCGCTACCAGCAAACCCGCCGCGCCCACTGGGATGCAGTGATGCGCAGGCGCGAGGTCTGGCGTGGCGCCGGCCGCTGGTATCACCGCCGCATTCAGGAAGTGTATCGCTTCCTGATCCCCCCTGGGCAGCGCATCCTGGAGATTGGCTGCGGCGAAGGCGACTTGCTGGCCGCGCTCCGACCTTCCTTTGGCCTGGGCGTGGATTTTTCCCAGCGCGCCATTCAGCACGCCCATCAGCGCCACCCAGAATTGAACTTCCTCCAGGCCGACGCCCACGCCCTGCCTTTCTCCGCTTCCCCTTTCGACGTGATTCTCTTCTCCGACACCATCAACGACCTGTGG
>JBMFPJ010000368.1:0-2206 GCA_049969175.1 Anaerolineae bacterium
CTTGAATCAACAGATCACCTATCAAGGTATGCAATGGCAGGTAGGTGGGGGCATGTTGCAGGGCGTCGAAGGCTTCGTCCATGGCGGAACGTAAATAGCCAGCGCGTGCCAGCTGATGTACCCGGCTGATTGAATCTAAAACCTGGCTGGATTGGGCCTGCAAGATGACGTCTGCCAGCGGGAGCAAAACGTTCCCTTCTGGTTTGGGCATTTGTTCGCGCAGACGATGGATCTGATTGCGCCAATCGGCCTGCATAAGTAATCTGTGGATGTTTTCGCACAGGCGCTGGTTGGCTTCTTCATCCGTCTGATGCTGCTGAGCCTCAAGAATGGGCTCATATAACTGACGGATCTCGTCTGCCTGTTCAGCTGGCACAACAGCGGCATCGGCCAGTTTCAATGCTTCCAGGTATTCAATGGCGGCTTCTTTGGTTTGTTTTCTCTTCCGTAAGATTTCGCCTTGCAAAAGACGGGAGCCGAGGGCGTAATCGGCATGTTTTACTGAATGCTGCAAGGAGCGAAGGGCGCTTTCCAGCCGCTCGCTTTTGTAGTGTAACAACCCCAACATAAAATACAGAGCAGCGTGGTTGAAGCCAGCATCCAGGGCACCTTCCAGCTCTTCAGCGGCCTGAACGTTCTGGCCTTTGGTTACCAGGTCAATGGCCTGACCCAGGTGCAAGACGACTTTGGTTTGTTCTGCCTGTTGCAAAGAGAGGGCGCCCGTGCCGCGGACGATAGCAGTCAGGCCGCGCCGTTCTCTGGCGGCGGGGCTGTCGTCGGAGTAGTCGAAGAGAATCTCTGCCAGCTTGGTTAACGCTTTTTGGCGGGTTTCCGCTACCGGGTCCAGGCCGGAGGCGGAGCGTTTGGGCTCCTGCATTTGCTTGACCTGTGCCATGCGGATTGGGCCGGTGCCGCCTTTACCGCGCACTGGTTTCGGTAACAGTTGACCGGTCTTGAGCAGCGTCTGTGCCTGGCGGGCTTCCGCACTGGTTGGCATCAGGGTCAGGGCTTTTTCGACCAATTCCTGGGCTTTGGCGGCGTTCCCTGCCCGCTGAAGTAAACTGGCCACGGCCAGGTATTCGGTGACGGCCTGTTGGGTGTGCCCTAGCCGCTCATGGACGAGTGCTAGGCGGGAGTGGGCGATGGCGTGATCGGGGTTGAGGGTGGTGACGCGAACCCAGTTTTCGGTGGCCTTTTCCAGGTCACGCTGCCGCAGGTAAAGTTCGGCGGCTTGCATGGCGGCTTCGATGGCTCCGTTCAGGTCCCCGAGACGTTCGGAAAGTTGAGCCACTTTTTCAAAAGCGATAGGGTCGGTTGGCGAAAGATTGACCACCTGACGGTAAATTTGCAGGGCTTCCTCGAATTGTCCCAATTGATAAAGCGCCAGTCCCAGGCTGTTGAGTGCTTTGGGATGATCGGGAAATTCCTGCAAAGCACGCCGATAGGCCAGTACAGCCTTTTCCCATTCCTGGTCCCAGGCTGCTGAGTGGCCTTCATTCATGGCTTTTTGAAAGAGATCTTCGCGTCCGGGCATAGGGCTATGATAACTCAAAATTGGAAAACTTTCACTCGACGGGGAACATTTCACCCCAATTATGCCCCCAACGGGCTTCGGTGGAGAGAGGAATGCTCAAAGGATAGGCCGATCCCATCGTTTCTTGTACTACCTGGGCGGTGGCTTTCATCTCTTCCTGGGGGCATTCCAGTACAATTTCATCATGAACTTGCAAGAGCATTTTCCCGCTCAGGCCGGCCTGTTGCAGGGCGGAGGGAATGTGGAGCATGGCCATTTTCATGATGTCGGCGGCCGTGCCTTGAATGGGGGCATTGATGGCCTCGCGCTCTTCCCGGTTTTTGCTGGCGCTGTTCGAGCGGTTTTGCAGAGCAGGGAAGTAGCGCCGCCGCCCCAACAGGGTTTCCACGTAGCCTGAACGGGCTGCCTGCTGCCGAATGCTATCGAGATATTTTTTGATTCCCGGAAAGCGTCGGAAGTAAGCCGCTACAAATTCTTCCGCCTCCGCCAGCGTCAGGTCGGTGGAACGGGTTAGCCCAAAGGGGGACATGCCGTAAATCAGGCCAAAGTTGATTGCTTTGGCATGGCGGCGCATTTCTTTGGTCACTGCCTCCAGGCTAACGCCGTAAATGGCGGCGGCGGTGGCGGCGTGAATATCTTGCCCGGGGCGGAAGGCGGCCAGCATGGCTTCGT
>JBMFPJ010000369.1:0-2197 GCA_049969175.1 Anaerolineae bacterium
CACCCCCCGTCTTTCTCCCGCTACCCGCCCCTCGCCTCAACCCCAGACTGGGGGTGGGCTACCGTTAAATCAGCCGCAGCCCCTCCCCCGGCCGACTCCCGCCATGCGCCCCGAGCCAACCTACCATCCGGTAGGAATAAGCGCCCGGCCAGCGGCTCAGCGCCCCGCCGTAAAAAATTAAACCCGCGCACGAAACAATCCGCCTGAAGACAAACTTCCGAAGCCTTTGGAGACTTCGGAAGTTTGATTAAAATTCAACGCATGGCTGATTCCCCCCGTCTCCTCTACCGCATTGCCGACATGCACGAAACAGAACGCCCGCGCGAACGGCTGGCCTCAGTTGGCCCTCAGGCACTGACCAACGCCGAGCTCCTGGCCATCCTGTTGCGCGTGGGCGTCCCGGGCGAAAATGCCGTACAAGTTGGGCAGCGACTTCTCCAAACCTTTGGCGGCCTGCGCGGATTACACCGCGCCCCTTTCGAAGAGCTGGTCAACCAGCACGGCATTGGCACCGCCAAAGCCGCCCAAATCAAAGCCGCCATTGAACTGGGACGCCGCCTCACCCTCGAAGCCCCCGAAGCCCGTCCCGCCATCACCAGCCCGGCAGACGCCGCCGCCCTGCTCCAATACGAAATGTCGGCTCTGGAACAAGAACACCTACGCGTCTTACTGCTCAACACGCGCAACCAGGTGCTCGATATTGTCGAGGTCTATCGCGGCTCGGTCAACTCGTCCCAGGTGCACATCGGCGAAATTTTCAAAGCCGCCATTCGGCGTAATGCCCCCGCCATCATCGTCGCCCACAACCATCCCAGTGGTGACCCCACTCCCAGCCCCGACGATGTGGCTGTTACCCGCGCCCTGCTTCAGGCCGGCAAACTACTCGACATCGAAGTCCTCGACCACATCATCATCGGTCAGGGACGTTGGGTCTCCCTCAAAGAACGGGGATTGGGCTTTTGAGCCTTACGGGAAAAGACGCCGGGCTTTGACCTCGGCAATAGCATCCGGGCGATAACGATACAACCGCGCTGGTCGTCCCTCCCCCACCCGCATATGCTCGCTCGGCTCGATCACCCCGGCCTGCAAAATCCGTCGCCGAAAATTGCGCTTATCCAACCGCTCGCCCAGGATAATTTCGTAGGTGTGTTGCAGCTCACTCAAGGTAAATTCGTCGGGCAACAGCTGAAAGCCCACCGCGCTATATTCCAGTTTGTAGCGTAAACGTCGCAGGGCATAGGCTACAATCGCGGCGTGATCAAAGGCCAGCGGAGGTAAAGCATCCAGGCGGAACCAGCGCATCTTCCCCGATTCCTGTCGCGCATCTACAGGCACCAGCGCAAAATACACCACGCTGACCAGTCGCCAGCGCGGGTCGCGCCCCGGATCGCCATAGGTGTAGAGCTGCTCCAGATAGACCTGCTGACGGTCAATTTGGCCGACAAAAGCGCGGGCCGCGGCCTCCTCCAGCGCCTCCTCCGCATGGACCTGAGCGCCGGGTAGTTGCCATTTTTCAGCTTCAGCCGGAGTCAGCAAAACGTGCAGGGCATCTTCCCGCACGCAAAACATCACCACATGTACATTCAGCAAAATTTCAGGCACGCCAAAATTATACGCCGAATTGCCTACTCATCCTCCTCGTCGCTGGCGGCAGCTGGTTGTTCCACCCGAAGCACCTCACCATGAACATTAATCACCACCTTGAAGCCCAACATCCCCAGATAAGCACGCCCCTCTTCAGGGATGCCGCTTTGCAACAAGGCATCAAATTGTTTTTCCATATTTTTCAATTGCTGTTCGATCATGGCTTTGGTGAAAACATCTTCCTGACCGAGCATTTTAGCCGTCTGCGCCGAGATGACATCTTCATTCCCCTTCATCATTTCGGCCAGTTGTCGTAACACCTGACGATCCACCTGCTCAGTGGGAATATGCCGCCGAAATCCGGCATCATCCACTACATAGCAGGGTTCCTCGCCCACATGGGTGACTTCCACCGGGCGATCGTATTCATCCACAACCAGGCCAGCAAAAAGAGGCTGAACAGCCATTTTCCTCCAAATTCGGGTCAATCACTCTGGCGTCCCTCAATGGCTGCCAGCAAAATGGCAGCCGCCACCGCCAGCCGCCGGTCGAGCCGATGGAGCGAATCCATGCTCAAATCTACCTCCAGCTCATAGCGGAACAAGTTAAAGCG
>JBMFPJ010000370.1:0-2185 GCA_049969175.1 Anaerolineae bacterium
GCGGCCACATCGGCTTGCACGTTGAAACCCACAATCAGCGCATCGGAGGCAGAAGCCAGCATCACATCATTTTCGCCGATGTTGCCCGTTTCAGCGTACAAAATATTGATCCCGATTTCACCCTGCCCGAGTTTTTCCAGCTCACTGACAATCGGCTCCAGCGAGCCTTGAACATCGGCCTTGAGGATCAGATTCAGTTCCTTGGCTTTACCGGCCTGATAATTGGCAAACAAATCTTCCAACGAGATTTTCTTCTTCGCCTGGGACTGTTTCCTGGCGGCTTCGATGCGTTCAGCGACGATCTGGCGTGCCTCGCGTTCCGATTCAACCACCTGGAAGATTTCACCCGCCGCAGGAACATCATTCAAGCCCATCACCGAAACGGGCATAGAAGGCCCAGCCTTCCTGACCGGCTTACCCCGGTAATCAGAAAGGGCACGCAGACGGCCATACGCCGTGCCCGCCACCACCACATCGCCCACTTCCAGCGTCCCATTCTGCACCAGTAAGGTCGCCACCGGGCCTTTGCTTTTGTCCAGCTCGGCCTCAATCACCGTTCCGATCACCTTACCGTTGGGATTTGCTCGAATATCGCTGTTATCGGCCACCAGCAGAATCGCTTCCAGCAGGTCATCAATACCTGTTTTCTGCTTTGCCGAGACCGGGATGACCATGGTATTGCCGCCCCATTCATCGGGAATCAACTCCAGCTCAGCCAGCTGCTGTTTGACCCGGTCAGGATTGGCGTTGGGCTTGTCGATTTTGTTCAGGGCAACAATGATCGGCACGCGCGCCGCTTTGGCGTGGGCAATCGCCTCACGCGTCTGGGGCATGACGCCATCATCGGCAGCCACCACCAGGACGACAATATCTGCGCCCTGAGCCCCGCGAGCGCGCATGGCTGTAAAAGCCGCGTGTCCGGGTGTATCCAAGAAGGTGATCACCCGTCCTTTTTTCTCCACCTGGTACGCGCCGATGTGCTGGGTAATACCACCGGCTTCCCCTGCGGCCACATTGGTCTGACGAATCGCGTCCAACAAAGTCGTTTTTCCATGATCTACATGGCCAAGGATGGTTACGACCGGCGGACGCGCCTTCAACTGCGAGGCATCCTCATCGGCGATCAGCTTTCGCCACAACGGAAGTTCCCCTCGTTCTTCTGGCTTCTCTTCTTCCACCGTTTCGGGGACGGCTTCATAGCCATATTCGGCCACCACCACCGCAGCCGTATCAAAATCCACGGCCTGATTGATCGTGGCCATCACGCCATTCATCATCAATTTTTTGATAATGTCAATTGGGCTTTTTTCAATCTTCTGAGCCAGATCGCGAATCACGATGCTGTTCGGAAGTTCAATTTTCTTATGACCGTTTTCACTCATAGGCCACCTCCTCAGGAAATGACAAATCCATAAAATGAGCGGCTTACGTGCTCACTTCCTGGCGGGATGGCTATGAGGGAAAGGTCATTCAGACATAACCATCACTCGCCAGGCTCTTCGTCTGGAGACAGGCTTTTCATAAAAGCCTCCAGGCGTTCACGATCTTCCATCGTCAATGTCGTCTTCAAAGCATGCGCCAAGGCGCCCTTCAGGCCACTTTCCCAGCAAGAGCGCTTATCATGCAGGTAAGCCCCTCGCCCGGCCAGTTTACCGGTCGGGTCCACCAGCACCCCTTGAGGGGTACGCACCAGGCGAATCAACTCACGCTTCGCCATCACGGTGCGACATCCCACACAGGTTCGCTGAGGCACATGCTTAACACGCTGAGCAGTTTTCTTCGACACCTTCAATTTCCTCTCCCACTCAGAGAGAGGCCAAAAAGAATACTACCATTCTTCATCCAGGTCAAAGTCATCGCCGCCACGTTTGTGCTTTTTGCGGCCCACAACTTCGCCGAGATCTTCGTCCAACACCAGCTCGACGCCTTTTTTCTTCTTTTTCTTATCTTTCTTTTTACCCTTTTCGTCTTCTTCTTCGTCGTCATTCCCGGCAGTGCGGAAAATTTCGGACTTCAACGTAAAGAGATCATCCAGCGAAACGCCATCTTTAGCAAAATCTTCTTCTTCGCTAACCAATTTTTTTGCTTCTTTCGGGACTTCTACGGGCGCGGCCGCTAGCGGCGCTTCCACCACGCTGACGGACTCCGCGACAGGCGCTTCTGGCTCTGGCGGAGGCCCAGCAAC
>JBMFPJ010000371.1:0-2177 GCA_049969175.1 Anaerolineae bacterium
GGCTAGCTGGATGGTCAGAGCGGTGACGCGCTGGGTGTGTCCTTCGGTTTCTTTGTCACGCAAGTCGAGGGCGCGCGACCAGCCCTCGATGGTCTTGTCGTAAGCCAGGCTGAGCTCCAGGTTGGCGCGTTGCAGGTTTTCAAAAAGTTGACCGTTTTCAATGGCAATGGCGGCTTGTTGGGCGAGGGATTCAAAAAAGTGCAGTTGTTCGGCAGTGGGTGAAAAGCGAGATCGGTAGAAGATTTCCAGCACGCCTTTTACCTGTCCTTTGGCCAGCAGGGGGGCGCCAAGATAAGAGACAAAACCCTCTTCCTGAATCAATTCTTTGCGGGTTATGGGGATCAAAGAAAGATCGGGAAGGATCAGAGTGCGCCGTTCCAGGGCAACGCGGCCGGCTTTTCCTTCGCCGAGGCGTAAACGGGTGCGCTCGTAGCGACGGGCGCGGAAGCCGCGTCCAGCAGCGTATTCCAGCACGTGCAGGGCCGGGTTCATGAGTAAGACCCCGGCAGCGTCAACATTTAGATGATGAATGGTGTGTTCGAGCAGGATGTTGAGCGAGACGCGTGGGTCCAGGCTGGCGGTGATGGCCTGGTCAATCGCCTGCAATGATTGCAGCTGTTTCAAGCGACGCTCGGTTTCATCGTGCAGGCGGGCGCGTTGGATGGCGCTGCCAGCCATATCAGCAATGGCGGTGAGCAGGCGTTTTTCGTTGTCACGGAAGGTGTGTGCTTCGCTATACCAGATGTGCATGACACCAATGACCCGCGATTCGGTTGGAAGCGGGAGTGAGATGCCACTGTGGAAGTTCTGAATGAAGCCAAGCTCACCAGGGAGGGGTTTATTGGTGGGATCGCTGCGCCAGTCGGTGGTGATGTAGATTTCACCGTGTTCGCCCACCCAGCCGGTGACGCCCTCGCCGGGGCGGTGACGCATTTCGGTGGGAGTAGATAGCCAGGTGCCTTCGGCGGTGACCCAGCCTTGGGACACCCAATCACCGCTGGTCTCATCCAGCAAATAAATCGAGCCGGCCTGAGCGCCTACGGCACGCGCCGCGTGCTGTACGAAAATGGGCAACATTTCTTCCACGCTGTGAGTCTGACGCAGGGCGGAAGAGACCGTTTGCAGGGTTTCCAACTCGCGCAGGCGTTGTTGGGCCTCGGCGTAGAGATGGGCATTGGCTACCGCCGAGGCAGCCATGGAGGCGAAGGCTTGGAGCAGGTCGAGGTCGGAGGGCTGGAAGGGGCGTTCGGTTCCGACGCGGCGGATGCTGATGACGCCGATGGTGCGTCCGCCCTCCTTGAGCGGGGCGAACATGATGGCTTCGGCTTCTTCGTTTGTACCCGGCACCTGCACGGCGCGCGGATCGCGCAGCATGTCGTTGACGATTTCGGCTTTGCCGCTGAGCGCCACCTGCCCGGTCACGCCCTGACCGAGGGGGATGGTGAGGTCGGCAAAGGCGGTTTCGCTTTCTGCCAGCGCCAGCACACAATGCAGGTTTTGACCATCGGGGTCGAGCAAAAAGATGCGGCAGCCATCAGCCTGGAAGAGGGCTTTGGCGCGCTCGCCGATGGTTTGCAGTGTGGTTTGCAGGTCGAGGCTGGAGAGCGAGAGGGAGGATGCGAGCAAGGCGGCGGTCTCCCCGGCGCGGCGGCGCGTCTCCTCGAACAGACGGGCGTTTTCGATGACCAGCGCAGCGGGGGCGGCGAAACCTACCAGGTGGTTCAGGTCTTCCACCGTGAAGGCGTTCTTTCGGGTGGAATCGAGCGAGATGACGCCGATGACGCGCTCCTGAATGAGCAGCGGGGCGGCGATGGCGCCGCGAATCTGACGCGCTTCCTCGATCTCGCCCTCGTAGCGGATTTCGGGGTCGGCGCGGGCATCGGCGATGAGCAGAGGGCAGCGCTCGCGGACGGCGCGGGCGGAGTGCCCCAAATCGCTGGCGAAGGCGAAGTTCTTCAGGCGCGGATCGGTATAACCGTTCAGGGCGCGGACCCGCAGGCGGCCATCCCCCTCCACGAGCAGGATGCTGCCCTTTTCGGCGGCGGGGATGGCATGGCGGGCGGCTTCCAGCAGGCGTTCGAGCAGGGGCTGGAGTTCGAGCGTCTCGCCCAGCGCCTGCGCCAGCATGGCTTGCGCTTCGAGTTGACGCTCGTGGTGTTTGCGCTCGGTGATGTCGC
>JBMFPJ010000372.1:0-2172 GCA_049969175.1 Anaerolineae bacterium
TTGACCGTTGTCTTCTTCGTCATCGGTGGGGCTATCGGCTTATGGCTGGCGCGCAGACTACTACAGCCTGCCGCTCATCCCCATCACCGCCATTGGACTGGCCCCCCTTGCTTCGGCATTTGTCGAGCAAATTCTTGCCCGTCTTTCAGATAAGCCCCAACGAGCCGCCCTTTTTGCCATCCTTGTGCTCTTCCTGCTCCTCTTCACCACCCAGGAATACCTGACTTTGCGCCGACGCGATAACCGTCCCCTGGCCCAAATGTACACTGAAATCGGTGAAGCCTCCAGCATCAGGCCGGCGTCCTTGCCCTGACAGCCGATTACGGCTATCCACTGTTCTATTATGCCTGGCAAAACGTGAACCTGTGGAAGGCCTCCCCCAATGAAAACATCCAACGCGCTTTTGCCGCTCAGGCACACCAGAAATCCTACTTTTTGGTGACCGATCTCAGCGAATTGGCCCGTCAACCCGCCTTGCAGGAACAGTTAAACAAGTACAATATCCTTGTGCAAAAGCCAGGCTACATCATCTACGATTTGCGGAATCCCCTCCCATGAGCACCCCCCCTCCATCTCTTTCCTCTCTCGCCGATGGCCTGCTTGAGGCCGGCTGCGTCAAATTCGGCGAATTCACCCTCAAATCCGGGCTGAAATCGCCCATCTACATTGACCTGCGCCGCCTCATCTCGCACCCGCGCCTGCTGGAGCAGGTTGCCTCCTCCTATCTTCCTATCCTGCGAACCCTATCCTTCGACCGCCTGGCCGCCCTGCCTTACGCCGCCATCCCCATTGCCACCGCCATCAGCCTGGCGGGCAACTACCCGATGATTTATCCGCGCAAAGAAGTCAAAGAGTACGGCACAAAAGCCACCATCGAGGGCGAATATCACCCCGGCGAAACCGTCGTGATCATAGACGATCTCGCCACCACCGGCGGAAGCAAATTCGAAGCCATCGAAAAGCTGAGCGCTGCCGGTTTGCTTGTGCGCGACGTTGTAGTATTGATCGACCGCCAATCTGGCGCCAAAGAAACCCTGGCCCAGGCCGGCCTGCGCCTGCACGCGGTCACCACCATCAGCCAGTTCCTCGATTACTGGGAGCAAAACGGCAAAGTGGAAAAAGATAAAATTGAAGCGAGTAGAAGATTTTTAGAGGCCTCATGAACCTGACCACCTATCTCCAACATCTGTACGAATACAACTATTGGGCCAACCATCATTACCTGGCCGTTGCCGAAACCCTCACCCCAGAACAATTACACCGCAACCAGGGACACAGCTGGGGCGACGTGCACGCCGTGCTGGTACACATGTTCAGCAGCGAATGGGTTTGGCTGCAACGCTGGAATGGCACCTCGCCCAAAGGTCACCTGCCCAAAGAAGATTTCCCCACTCTGGCGTCCTTGCGCACTCGCTGGGCAGAACACGAAAAAGCCATGCTCGCCTTTGTGCGTTCCCAAACTGAAGAAAGCCTGCAAAAAGAAATCACCTACCAGAACTTTAGCGGCGAGACCTTTCATGTACCTCTCTGGCAAATGCTGATGCACGTTATCAACCACAATACCCATCATCGCGGCGAGCTGGCCGCCATGTTCGCCCTGATGGAGGTGCCTCACCCGGAAGAAGAAGTCATTCAATATTTCCTCAACCTGAGCGGACAAAAGAAATTCTGATGTATTCCACCTTGCGCCCCTGGCTCTTTCGTCTTGAACCCGAACAGGCACACCAGATCACTCTCGCCCTGCTGCGCCTGAGCGGATCCCTCCCCCCCGTCAACTGGCTGATCGCCAAAATGTTCCAGGCGCCATCGCGACCGGTGAGCGCATTTGGGCTCACCTTCAAAAATCCGGTCGGGCTGGCTGCCGGTTACGATAAAGACGGCCTGGCCATCCGCGGCCTGGCTGCGTTGGGTTTCGGCCACATCGAGATCGGCACGGTCACCCCCTTGCCTCAGCCAGGCAACGAACGCCCCCGGGTATTTCGCCTGGTAGAGGACGAGGCGATCATCAACCGCATGGGATTTCCCAGCCGAGGAGCCGAATTCGTCCAATTGCGCCTCAACCCCGGACTTCAAGCGGGCTGGCTGGAAAAAATCAGCGGGCAACCCCGCCGACGGCGAGCCCCGCGCCGCCCCTGGGCGGCTATTCTCGGCGTAAATTTGGGCAAAAACAAG
>JBMFPJ010000373.1:0-2168 GCA_049969175.1 Anaerolineae bacterium
CACCCTGGTTTTCGTCATCGGTTGTATCCTCCTCGGTTTTTTGCTCGCCGTGATGCTGGATCAAGGCTTGAAAGGTGAGGCTTTTTTCCGCACCGTTTTTCTCTTCCCCATGGCCATCTCGTTCATTGTCACCGGCGTTGTCTGGCGCTGGTTGATGAATCCGGCTGGTGGCAGCCGCATAAGCGGCTTTAACCTGCTTTTTTCGTACCTTCATCTCGATTTTCTCATCAATCAATGGCACACCACTCCCACCTGGGGCATCGCCGCGGTAGCCCTGGCGGCCATCTGGCAAATGTCGGGCTACACCATGGCCCTATATCTGGCTGGTTTACGCTCCATCCCTCATGAGTTGCGCGAAGCCGCTCAAATTGACGGCGCCAGCGAATTTCAGATTTACCGCTACATCATTTTGCCCATCCTGACGCCTGTCACCCTAAGTGCTCTCATCATCTTAGGGCACATCTCCCTCAAAGTATTTGACCTGATCATCGCCATCGCCGGCAAACAGCTCCCGCTGGATGTGCCGGCCATTTATATGTGGCAGACCACGTTCGATGGTCTCTTCTACGGGCGCGGCGCGGCGATCGCGACTCTGCTGTTGATCAGCGTTGCCGCGCTCATCATCCCCTACCTGTGGTTCACCCTGCGCAGCGAGAAGCAACTATGAATTTGAAATCTTTCCGCATCGGCAAAAACTGGCTCTATGGCCCTCTGATTCTCATGGCCATTTTTTACCTGATTCCCATGTACGTGATGCTCATTACCGGTTTCAAAGCCTTTGATGAAGTAGATCTCAAAACCATGTGGGCTTTGCCACGTGGCATCGCTTTTGATAACTACATTGAAGCCTTTCGCCATCTCGCCCCCTCTTTGCGCAATAGTTTCGTCATGGTCATTCCGGCCACGTTGATTTCCTCTTTCATCGGTTCGATTAACGGTTACGTGTTGGCCAAATGGAAATTCAAAGGCGCCGATTTGATCTTTCCCCTCATCCTCTTTGGCATGTTCATTCCCTACCAGAGCATTCTCATCCCTCTGGTGCAATTCATGAAAGCCATTCACCTCACCGGCATCCCCGGTCTGATCACCGCTCACGTCATTTACGGCATTCCCATTACCACCCTCACCTTTCGTAACTACTACGCCAGTCTGCCTCAGGAATTGATCGAAGCCGCCCGTATTGATGGGGCCGACATGCTCGGCGTCTATCGCTGGATTCTCCTGCCCATTTCCATCCCCAGTTTCGTTGTCGTCCTCATCTGGCAATTCACCTCCGCCTGGAACGATTTCCTCTTCGCCGTCGTGCTCACCGGCAACGATCAATGGCCGATCACCGTCGCCCTGAACAACATGGCCGGCAGCCAGATCATCGCCTGGAACGTGCAGATGGCCGGCGCTTTCCTGGCGGCCCTGCCCACTCTGCTTGTCTATATTTTCCTCGGCCAATACTTCCTGCGCGGTTTGCTGGCCGGTTCACTCAAAGGGTGATAAGAAAATGAGCGCTCGCCCCCTCCATTGGGGAATCCTTTCCACGGCGCGCATTAACCGCGCCCTGATTCCCATCCTCTCCGCCTCGCCGCGCAACCGGCTGCTGGCTCTCGCTTCGCGGAGCCTCTCCAGCGCCGAAGCCTACGCCCGCCAATGGCACATCCCGCGTGCCTACGGCAGTTATGAAGAATTGCTCGCCGACCCCGAAATTGACGTCATCTATAACCCACTCCCCAATCATCTGCACGCTGAATGGACGATCAAAGCCGTGCAGGCCGGGAAACACGTGCTGTGCGAAAAGCCCCTTGCCCTCAGCCTGCACGAAGTAGATGCCATCCAGGCCACTGCCCAGGCACATGAAAAAATCGTGGCTGAGGCGTTCATGTATCGGCATCATCCTCAAACGCTGAAAGTCAAAGAAATCGTCAGCAGCGGCGCGCTAGGGCAGATTCGCCTGGTGCATGGTGCTTTCACCTTCACCCTCAACCGCCCGGGCAACTTCCGCTTCGACCCAGCCATGGGCGGCGGAAGCATTTGGGATGTAGGTTGTTACCCCATCAGCTACACGCGCTTCGTCCTCGGGGCAGAACCGCTCGAAGTTTTCGGCTGGCAGGCCAAAGGTCCAGCAGGAAGCGACGAAACCTTTGTGGGCCAGATGCGTTTCCCCGGCGAGGTCTTCG
>JBMFPJ010000374.1:0-2163 GCA_049969175.1 Anaerolineae bacterium
ATCGTTACCTGACGGGCTTACTTCCCGAATTTTCGCGGGCGCGCATTCAGGGGTTAATCGCCGATGGCTTTGTGCGCCTCAACGGACGCTTGCCGAAGAAAGCCGGCGAAATGGTGGAGCAGGGCGACGAGATCGAGGTGCGCATTCCGCCACCGGTGCCTGCCGCTTTGCAAGCGGAGCAGATCCCGCTGGAGATTGTCTTTGAGAACGAGGATTTGCTGGTGATCAATAAGCCGGCCGGGATGGTGGTTCATCCTGCCGCGGGTCACGCTTCGGGGACGTTGGTCAATGCCGTGTTGGGTTACGCGCCCGATCTGGAGGGAATCGGCGGCGAGGAGCGACCTGGCGTAGTGCACCGGCTCGATAAAGAGACCTCGGGCCTGATTCTGCTGGCGAAGAACGAGCGCGCCCACCGCTGGCTGCAAGATCAGTTTCGCTTGCGCAAGGTGGAGAAAACTTATCTGGCGCTGGTGGATGGACATCCTCCTACGCCGAGGGGGCGGGTGGAGGCGCCTGTTGGCCGTGATCCGGTTCAGCGCAAGAAGATGGCGATCACGCCGCCGGGAAAGGGGCGCGAGGCGATCAGTGAATATAAGACAATCGAGTCGTTTCGCCAGCATGCTTTGCTGGAGTTTCATCCCCTGACCGGGCGCACGCATCAGATCCGCCTGCACTGTGCCTTTTTGGGCTGCCCGATTGTGGGCGATACTGTTTATGGCCGTAAAAAGCCCACGGTGGAGATTGGGCGCCATTTTTTGCACGCCTGGCGCCTGAAGATTGTGTTGCCAGGAGAGAAGAAGGCGCATCTCTTTGAGGCGCCTTTACCAGGAGAGTTGGAGGCAGTGTTGGAAAGGTTGAGAAACCTGGAATAACTGTGTTGTTGATATGATCTTTCAGGAGGCAATTATGGAGTTTGTGGATTTGCGTTCCGATACGGTGACCTGGCCTACGCCGGAGATGCGTGAGGCGATGGCAAAGGCCGAGGTGGGGGATGATGTCTATGGGGAAGACCCTACGGTGAATCGTTTGCAGGAAATGGCGGCTGAGATGATGGGCATGGAGGCCGGGTTGTTTGTTCCTTCGGGGACGATGGGCAATCTGGCGGCGGTGTTGGCGCATTGTCAGCGCGGCGATGAGGTGATTTTGGGCAAGCAGTCGCACACGTTTTTGTTCGAGGCGGGGGGGATCTCAGCGTTGGGAGGAGTGCATTCGGCGCAGTTGCCCAATCAACCCGATGGTTCGTTGGCGTTGGAGGATATTGCGCAAGCGATTCGTTCGGATGATCCGCACCACCCGATTTCGCGCTTGATTTGCCTGGAGAATACGCACAATCGCTGTGGCGGAACGTACCAAACGCCAGAGTATGTACGCCAGGTGGCGGAATTTGCCCATGGACGTGGCTTGAAGGTGCATGTGGATGGGGCGCGAATTTTCAACGCGGCGGTGGCGCAGGGCGTTTCGGCGCGCGAACTGGTCGCCGGGGTGGATTCGGTGACGTTTTGCCTGAGCAAGGGGTTGTGTGCGCCGGTTGGATCGGTGTTGTGCGGCCCGCGAGAGTTTATCCGCAAAGCACATCGGGTGCGGAAAATGCTGGGGGGCGGTATGCGCCAGGCTGGGGTGCTGGCTGCTGCCGGCATTGTTGCGTTGCAGAACATGGTGAATCGCCTGGGGGAGGATCACGCCCGGGCGCGGCGTCTGGCGGAAGGTCTGAGGGCGAACCGCTGGCTGAGATTGGCAGGGGATGGGCCGGCAACCAATATGGTGTTCTTCTCTCTGGCAGAGGAAGTTCCGTTCACTGCGCAGGAGGTAACCGCCAGGCTCAAGGAACATGGGGTGCTGGTTGGGGCAGTGGGGCCGCGTCAGTTCCGGGCGGTGACGCACTATTGGGTAAACGAGGAGGGGGTTGAGCGGGCAATTGCGGCGTTTGCCGAGGTGTTGCGTTGAGTTCATCAGGCATCGGCTTGGGGAGCGCGTTCCCAGTGTTGAGGATGGGGTTCAATCTGGTCGCGGCCGCGAGATTTGGCCTGGTAGAGGCGGCTGTCGGCCAGGTCAATGAGGGGAATAATTTCACGGGCTTCCTGAGGGAAAACGGCGATGCCCTGGCTGACGGTGGGGGCGGGGATGGGGGCGGAGCCTGAGTTGCGAATGATGATCCCTGACTGG
>JBMFPJ010000375.1:0-2140 GCA_049969175.1 Anaerolineae bacterium
GGATTCGCCAATCCGGAGTGAAAATCGCCATGCTAACCGTGCCAGCTGCCGCCGCCCAGGAAATCACAGATTTACTGGTAAAAGCCGGGGTGAAAGCGATTCTGAATTATGCACCAATTAATGTGAACGTGCCACCAGATGTACACGTACAATACATTGATCCGGCTACCCACCTGCAACGCATGACGTATTATCTCGATTAGGGGTAAGCATTTTTCAGGTGAACCAGAAAATTCAAACAAAAAACGGCTTCTTTCTGGAAGCCGTTTTTTGTTGAAGGAAAATCAAACCTGGGGTAAATTGCGCCGCAGCAGGTTGAGCATGCCCAGGCCGCGAATAGCGCCTTCCACCACGCAGGTGAGGGGGTTATCAACCAGATAGGCAGGAATGCCCAGGGATTTGGTAAGTAGTTTGTCCACGCCGCGTAAGAGCGCACCACCGCCGCACAGGGCTACGCCGCGATCGATGATGTCGGCCACCAGTTCAGGGGGAGTTTTTTCGATCACCCGCCGTCCCGTCTCAATCACCTGTTCGAGCGGGTCTTGCAGGGCCTCGACGATCTCGCTGGTGGTCAGCGTGAGCGGGCGCGGCAGGCCTGTGACCTGATCCTGTCCCTGCACTTCCATGCTGCTTTCGGTATCCTGGGGCACGGCTGCCCCGATGCGCAATTTGAGTTGTTCGGCCGTTCCCGGCCCAATGATCACACCATACTTGCGGCGCACGTAGGTGATGATGGCTTCGTCGAAGTCCATCCCACCGAGACGCAGCGTTTCAGCGGAGACGACGCCATGCATGGCAATCACCGCGGCTTCAGTCGCACCGCCGCCCAGACAAATGACCATATTCCCGGAGGGTGAACCGATCGGCAGGTCCACGCCTATAGCCGCAGCCAGAGATTGATAGATCAGGTGCACTTCGCGGCTACCGGTATCCAGCACCGCCTCATATACGGCGCGCCGTTCTACGCTGGTCACTCCATACGGGACAGTAATCATCACGCGCGGCGGGAAAATACGCATTGATCCACTGACCCGCTGAATCAGATAAGAAAGCAGCGCTTCAGCAATCTCATAGTCAGCAATTACACCGTTTTTGAGCGGACGGGCAACTTCAATGGTTTCCGGCACGCGGCCGTACATATCTCGTGCTTGCTGACCAGCCGCCACCATTTTTTGGGTTTCGACTTCGATAGCAACAATGGTAGGCTCTTCTAATAGCACTTGTGTGCTATCGGCCAGGCGAGTGAACATGGTGCCCAGGTCAATGCCCAGATCTTTCGAAAAAAGTGCCACAGGCTACTACTCGCTCACGGATTGGGGTTTATGGACCTTGCGATAACGACGCACAGCATCCAGGCGCAAATTGGAACGACGAAGGGCGGCTTCAATGGCCAGGTAAGTATCCGGATCCATTTGAACACCTTTGCTTAAGGCCTCTTCGGCGCGTCGCTTGGCGGCCTCGGCACGGGCGACGTCAATTTCTTCTACATTTTCCGCCGCATCGGCCAGAACTGTGACAATATCCGGCTGTACTTCAGCAATGCCACCTGCCACCGTAAAAATTTCTTCCTTGCTGCCATGGCGAACTTTGATGACCCCATATTTTAGCGTGGTCAACAAAGGCGCGTGCCGGGGCAAAATGCCCATCTCGCCTGCCGCCCCGGGGAGGACGACGATGTCCACATCACCCTGGAACACCATGCGGTCTTGCGAAACAATTTCACAACGGATCGTCATGCAGACTCCCTGCGTTTTTCTCAGAATTCACCGCGAAAAGACCATTTCCCTGCTGAGACACAGAGTGACACAGTGTAGAAAAAACCCATCCCTGCGCGCTCGCGTCTCAGCAGTGGCTTTTTGTGGTTCTGTCATGTACCGTTTCGCTCAACACCAAACGGAATAGACCCAGACTATGCGGCCCTGGCCAGTCTCTCAGCCTTCTCGCGGACATCTTCAATTGTACCAGCCATCATGAAAGCCTGTTCAGGCAAATCGTCGCACTTGCCATCCAGGATTTCGCGGAAGCCACGTACAGTTTCTTTCAACGGGACGTAGCGGCCAGGGATGCCGGTAAAGCGTTCAGCGACAAAGAAAGGCTGGGAGAAGAAGCGTTCGATCTTGCGAGCACGAGACACGATCAA
>JBMFPJ010000376.1:0-2119 GCA_049969175.1 Anaerolineae bacterium
CCCGGCATGACGACAAAGATTCGTGCCCTGGCGAGCAAGATGGTGGCCGAAGTGACACCCCACCAGGCGCTGAGCAAGGTTTTGTTTACCCTCGGTGGGGCAGATGCCAACGAGAACGCCATCAAGCTGGCGCGCGGCTACACTGGCCGTTTCAAAATCCTGACCCGTTATCGTTCCTATCACGGCGCGACGGCTGGGGCGATGGCGGCAACCGGCGACCCCCGCCGCGTGGCCTGGGAGCCGGGCGTGATGCCGGGGGTGGTACATTTCCTCGACCCCTACCGCTATCGCTCTACATTCCATCGCACGAATCCCGATATTCCTGAGGAAGAGTTTGCTCAGGATTACCTCAATCATCTGGAGGAGATGATCCAATACGAAGGGCCAGAAACCATTGCGGCTATTTTGATGGAGTCGGTCACCGGCACGAATGGCATCATCATTCCGCCGCAGGGATATATGCAGGGAGTGCGCGCTCTGTGCGATAAATATGGCATTGTCATGATTGCTGACGAAGTGATGAGCGGCTTTGGGCGTACCGGAAAATGGTTTGCGGTGGAACATTGGGATGTGGTGCCCGACATTATCACCATGGCCAAAGGGCTCACCTCCGCCTATGCGCCGCTCGGCGCGGTGGCGATGAAACCAAAAATTGCTGCAGCGT
Source organism: Anaerolineae bacterium (assembly GCA_049969175.1). GTDB lineage: Bacteria > Chloroflexota > Anaerolineae > Anaerolineales > Villigracilaceae > DAOUAN01. The sequence continues at coordinate 665 of JBMFPJ010000376.1, forward strand.
TCAATGAGCGCGTCTATGAGAGCGGGTTGACGTATACCTCGCATCCGGTATCGCTGGCAGCGGCGGTGGCCAATATCCAGGTCATGCGCGAGGATCACATCGTCGAGCACGCGGCCGCTATGGGTCCGGTATTGAAGCGCCTGTTGATCGATTTGGGGGAGACTCACCCCTCGGTAGGTGAGATCCGCTCGATTGGGCTGTTCGGCATCATCGAGTTGGTCAAAAATAGAAAAACCAGGGAGCCAATGGCCCCCTGGAATGGTTCCAGCCCAGAGATGGTTGCCCTGCGCAAGTATTGCCTGGATCATGGCCTGTTTTTGTACACCCACTGGCACACGGTGCTGATCATCCCGCCCCTGATTATCACCGAAGAACAACTCCGTGAAGGCTTTGCTGTGCTGGATAAGGCGCTGGAGATTACCGATCAGGCAGTGACTTCCTGATCGTCCTCCTCTGAAAGATTTTGCTCTTTGAGCAATTCCTGCGCGCGCTGATCGTCGCTGATTTCGATTTTTCGGCCGAAAATCAAAAAGCCAGTATGTGCCACCATGCGGTCGGTGGGACGTAGGCGATCTGGCTCGGGTTTGTAGTAGCGCAAGAGAATCTCGCACACTTCAATAAAAGCGAAGCGATTGCGGCGCAGCGCGCGCAGGAGCAGTTCGACCTGGTTGAAAGTGGGCACCAGGCTGGCGAAGAAGCCACCCGGTTTGAGCGCGGCGCGCACCTGGGGAAGGTAATCGTACGGATTGGGCACATCCAGGAAGAACGAATCGGCATCATTCTCATCGAACCCCTGGGCAATATCGCGCAATTTGAAATCCACGCGGCTGGCCAACCCGAAGCGTTCCAGGTTTTTGCGTGCCAGGTTTTGCATTTCTGCTCGGGCTTCATACGAAACGACCTTTCCCTGTGCTCCCACCGCGTAGGCTAGGGCAGTGGTCATCGCACCAGAGCCCGTACCCGCCTCCAGCACTTTTTGTCCCGGCCCAACACCCATGGTGACCAGGATGAAACCAATATCCTTCGGATACAGAATTTGCGTGGTACGCGGCAGGGCAATGAGCAAATCGGCCAGCGAAGGCTGGAGCAAGAAAAACGGCGCCCCAAGATGGCTGAAAACCTGTGACCCCCAGGGCTTGCCGATCAGGTCATCGTGTTTGATCACGCCGCGATGAGTCTGAAATTCAGCGCCCGGCGTCAGGGTCAGGATAAAATACTTATGGCGCAAACCGACCAGTTGAGCCAGCTCACCGGCCTGGGCAAAGAGGGCAGTGGCCATGTTACTTCTCCTCGATTTCCACACTGAGCAATGCATCCCCCGGCGGCAGAGCGATTCCGCCAGAAGGGTCGCGCGGCGTTAACTTTTCCAGCACATCCATACCGCTGAGCACCTGTCCGAAAATGGTATAGCCGCCATCGAGATGGGGCGCCGCGGCGTAGGTGATGAAAAACTGA
>JBMFPJ010000377.1:0-2111 GCA_049969175.1 Anaerolineae bacterium
GAAACCTTGCTGGCCTTCGGCCTGTTTCTGATGGTCGCCTGGACAGAGGAATTGCTCTCACGCGGCTATCACCTGCAAACCATTGCTAGTGGTCTGAACCTTTTTTGGGGGGTGATGCTCTCCTCTCTGATTTTCGGCCTGCTGCATTTGGGCAACCCCCATGCCACCTGGTTGAGCGTGGCCGGGATTCTCCTGGCAGGGATTTTCCTGGCTTTTGGATATACACAAACCAGGCAGCTGTGGCTACCCATCGGTCTGCACCTGGGCTGGAATTTTTTCGAGGGCCCAGTGTTCGGCTTCCCTGTTTCCGGCTTGGAATTTCCTTCGCTGGTTCACCATCAAATTTCGGGGCCCGAATTGTGGACAGGAGGGGCTTTTGGCCCGGAAGCAGGGCTGGTGCTGATTCCAGGGTTGCTCCTGGGGTTTCTGCTGATCAAATGGTATGTAAAAAAGAGGAAATAGCCCTCAAAGTACCATTTGGTCATTTACATTTGCAGTCATCTCCGTTACATTCTCGTCATGGCCGCGCAAATGAGCGTGCAGCGCTTTATCCGTGCCGTTATTTTTGACCTGGGTCACACACTGATGTACGCACCACAGGCCTGGGAACCCATTCAGACCCGCGCCGACCAGGCATTGGCCGAGAGCCTGCGCGCTCAGGGAATAGAAATTTCGGTCAACGAATTCGCGGCTGAATTTCGCACCCGCCTGCAAGCCTACTACGCCGAACGGTCTCAAAGCCTGTTCGAAACCACTTATTTTTCCGTCGTGCGGGAGCTACTGGAGGAGAAAGGTTTTCCTCGCCTTTCCCATCAGATCATCCGCTCGGCCCTGGATGCGCTATTTGCCATCACGCAGAGCAACTGGCAATTGGAAAGCGATGCTCTCCCCACCCTGAGAGCACTGCAGGCTTCCGGCTATCGGCTGGGGTTGCTTTCTAACGCTGGCGATGACCAGGATGTGCATCAACTCGTTGAACGCTTCGGGCTCGAACCTTATTTCGACTTTATTCTCACTTCAGCAAGTTGCAGCTATCGCAAGCCTCACCCGCGCATTTTCCAACTGGCCCTGGCCCATTGGAATTTTCCCGCGGCTGAAGTCGCCATGGTAGGCGACACCCTCTCCGCCGATATTGAGGGGGCACAACGTCTGGGATTATGCGCGATCTGGATTTCGCGCCGCGCCCAGCCCACCGTCGAAGAGATGAACCGCATCACCCCTGACGCAACCGTTTCTTCCCTGGCCGAAATCCCCCCGCTACTCAATCAACTGAGCCGAAGTTTTCCGGCCAGCCGCAGACTATGATAGAATGGGGCAACCTTATTCTGGAAGTTTTCCCCATGCCCCTCAACAAAAAACTCTTTCCCTACCTGGCGTTGGGTATCGGCGTCCTGGCGCTGAGTCTTTCAGCAATGTTCGTCCGCTGGGCCAAAGCCCCTGGCCCGGTAACCGGTTTCTACCGTCTGCTGTTTTCTACGCTGATTTTGACCCCCTTTTTCCTGCGAGAGCAAAGGAAACATTCGGCCATCTCGCCGGGAACTCTCCTCTTCCCTGCCCTGGGGGGATTATTCACCGCCTTCGATTTCACCTTCTGGAATTCATCCCTGGCCTTCACCACCGCCGCCAATGCCACCCTGCTGGGCAATACTGCCCCGCTGTGGGTCGCCCTGGCCACCTGGCTGATCTTACGACAGAAGCTCCAGGGGAAATTCTGGTTTGGCCTGATCATCGCCCTGGGCGGAGCGGCGTTGGTCATGGGGAGTGATTTTCTCCTGCACCCCCGCTTCGGCATTGGTGACCTGATGGCCAGCGCAGCCGCAATCTTCTACGCATCCTACCAGATGGTTACCCAACGCGGCCGCCGGTATCTGGATGCTTTCCGCTTTACCTGGTTGGCCACGCTCTTTGCCACCATGGCCATCGGGATCGTCAATCTCGTTTTAAAAAATTCGTTCACCGGTTACGATTCTCGCACCTGGCTGGTCTTCTTTGCCACGGCGCTCATCTCTCAAACCATCGGCTACCTTTCGATTACCTATGCGCTGGGCCACCTCCCGGCTCACATCGTCTCCCCAACGCTCATCATCCAACCGGTCTTGACCACCCTGCTG
>JBMFPJ010000378.1:0-2075 GCA_049969175.1 Anaerolineae bacterium
GCGCACGGTATAGCCTAAATCCTGAGCGATGGTGTAAATCGAATGGCGAGTGATCCCCTCCAGCACCGGTGCGGTATGAGGGGTATAGATTTTGCCACGACGAACGATAAACAGGTTTTCGCCAGTACATTCAGCTACATAACCTTCGGGGTCCAGCATAATGGCTTCCTGAAAGCCAAGCCGCTCCGATTCAGTCTTGGCGAGGATGCTGTTGGCATAATTTCCGGCAATTTTGGCTTTGGTCATCATCACGTTCACATGGTGACGGGTGTAAGAAGAGATATTGGCGCGAATCCCTTTTGCCAGGGCCTCCTCGCCCAGATAATTGCTCCACTCCCAGGCAGCGATTCCCAACGAAAGTTTGCCTTTATCCAGGTTCAGGTTCCATCCCCCGCCGGTCAGGAAAAGCAGCGGGCGAATATAGCAATCGCCAAAGTGATTGGCACGCACAACCGCCTTGCAGCCTTCAATAACTTCTTCCACACTGAAAGGAATCTGACGAAAGCCAAAAATTTCCGCCGATTCCAGCAAGCGCTGGGCGTGATCGCGCAGACGAAAGATCGCCGGGCCTTTTTCAGTTGCGTAAGCGCGGATGCCCTCAAACACCGCCGCGCCGTAGTGCAGAGCCGGCGTCAGGAAGTGAACTGTAGCCTGCTCAAAAGGCAGCAGTTCGCCATCCATCCAGATAAATTGGGATTCCATTGCCATCGCTCAACTCCTTTCGGGTATCAAAAAAGCCGCCCGAATGCTTGGGCGGCTCTCTCGTAATGAAGGATCTCAGGCTATTTTATTCTCGCGCTTGCCATCCCAAGCCTAAACGGGCCTTGCAGGAGAAGGACCATAAGAAGGATAGCAATCGAGAAAAGAATGCAAAAGAAAATCATGACAAAAGCCTGAGAATTTGGGCTGATTATATGCCTTAGGGGAAATTCGTCAAGGCTTTTGGGGAAATGATCAGGGCTTTTTAACTTAATGTTGACTTCCCTGCAAAAACTCACCACATCGCCGTAGAGATGTCTGCATCTTAAGCACTGCCCAATTCATTTGGAAAACAGGCTGTGCCTCCACCTCTGCCCCTCCCATCGGCTCGAAACACGTATCACACATGACGCAGCTTTTGCGGGAGGAGAAAGGCCGGCGGAGGGAAGGGAGAGGACAGGGAGCAACTAACGTGCCTTTTACGCTTTCAGGGCATCTCTGCGCGCGGGTACGACCCCAGTACGCGCAACATCGGGGCGAATTCGCTGAGATGGTCAAGAGCGCGACGAACTTTGTCATCAGAAGTCGCCCCGGCAAAATCCAGATAAAAGAGATACTCCCAGGGCTTGCCGGCAAGTGGACGCGACTCAATTTTGGTCAAATCAATATCCCGGAGAGCAAAAACACTCAGTGCCTTGAACAGGGCACCAGGCTGGTTTTTGAGGGTAAAAACAATCGTCGTTTTGGCCCGGCCGTGAACAGCAACAGGCTGAGGGGCAATGACCAGGAAACGGGTGAAGTTCTCCGGGTTGTCTTCGATCCCTTCTTCCAAAATTTGCATTTCATACAATTCCGCGGCGCGACGCGAGGCAATCGCCGCGGCAGCGGGATCGCCCAACTCTTTGAGCAGCTTCACGCTACCGGCGGTATCATACGCCGCTTCCACCCGGACATTGAGGCTGCGCAGGTAACCGGCGCATTGTCCCAACGCCTGAGGGTGACTGAATACCCGGCAAATTTGTTCTTTTTTCACCCCGGGGAGAGCAATCAGGCAATGATGGATCCGCGCAATCTGTTCCCCAATAATGTGCAAAGAATAGCGCAAGAGGAGATCATAATTCTGGTGAATGCTGCCAGCCAGAGAATTTTCGATGGGAATAAAGCCAAGGTCACACCGCTGCTGGTGAACGACCTCAAAAACATCTTCAAAGGTTTCGCAGGGTAAGGTTTCTGTTATGCCAAAATGATCATACAAGGCTTGCTCACTGTATGCTCCCGGTTCTCCTTGATAAGCAATTCGCATGGGACACTCTCCAGCCTAAGAGCGTGTTTTGAAATTCATGTTCCAACCACAGATGAACACAGATAAATTGGAT
>JBMFPJ010000379.1:0-2042 GCA_049969175.1 Anaerolineae bacterium
CTGCGAGCACTGGCCGAGATCAAGCGGGATATGGAAATGCCGCGCCCTATGGATCGTTTGCTGTGCGGCGACGTGGGTTATGGCAAGACCGAAATAGCGTTGCGGGCGGCCTTCAAAGCGGTGATGGACGGCAAGCAAGTGGCGATCCTGGTGCCAACAACGGTTTTAGCCCAGCAGCATTATGAAACGTTTTTGCAGCGCTTGGCGACTTTTCCGCTGCGGGTGGAGATGCTTTCGCGCTTTCGCACGCCGCGCGAGCAGAGTGAAATCCTTTATGGCCTGGCACAGGGTTCAGTGGATATTGTGATCGGCACACATCGCCTGATTTCTGGCGATGTTCAGTTCAAGGATTTGGGGCTGGTGATTATTGATGAAGAGCAACGCTTTGGGGTGGCCCATAAGGAACATTTCAAGAAATTGCGGATGGAAGTGGATGTGTTAACCCTGACGGCCACGCCCATTCCGCGCACGCTTTACATGGCGTTGACTGGCGTGCGCGATATTTCTACGCTGAACACGCCCCCTGATGAGCGCCTGCCGGTGATTACCTATGTCGGGCCGTATTCGCCGCGGCTGGTACGACAGGCCATCTTGCGTGAGCTGGAGCGCGGCGGGCAGGTGTTTTTTGTCCACAATCGGGTGCAGACGATTTATGCCATGCGCGCTCACCTGGAAAAACTGGTGCCCGAAGCGCGCATTGCTGTGGGGCATGGGCAGATGCCAGAACATGAACTTTCGGAAGTGATGCATCGTTTTGCCGCCGGGGAGATTGATGTTTTGCTTTCAACCTCCATCATCGAATCGGGGCTGGATATTCCCAATGCCAATACGCTGATTGTGGATCGTGCCGATACGTTTGGGCTGGCCCAGCTTTACCAGCTGCGCGGCCGCGTCGGACGGGGGGCGGCGCGCGCCTATGCTTATTTTTTCCGCCACCGTAAGATTTCTCCCACGCCGGAGGGACAGCAACGCCTGGAGGTGATCGCCGAAAATACGCAATTAGGTGCAGGGTATTCGATTGCCATGCGCGATCTGGAGATTCGCGGGGCGGGGGAACTATTGGGCACACGCCAGCATGGCTTTATTCAGGCAGTGGGTTTTCATCTTTACACGCGTTTGCTGGCAGATGCGGTGCGTCGTCTGCGGGCGGAGCGCAAGCTGACACCAGGAGCGGCAGAACCGGTGACATCACCTCCGGCCGCGTTTGAGCTGCCTCTCTCTATGCCGGTCAATGTCGATTTGCCACTGGCCATCGGCATCCCGGCTGATTACATCGCCGATCAAGATTTGCGCTTGCAGCTGTATCGGCGCATAGCGGATCTACGCGATGAGGCCGAGATTGAGATGCTGGCAGCTGAGTTTGCCGATCGCTTTGGGCCGTTGCCTGAGATGGTGCAGAATTTGTTGTATCAGATGCGGGTGAAGATCCGCGCGGAGCGAGCCGGCCTGGCGGCGGTTGCCTGGGAGAGTGGGCAGATCGTCTTGCGCTATCCACCGCCGACAAATGAGAAAGATTTACCCCGGCTGCCCGACCTGGCTGCGGATGTGCGCGGGGGCAAGGGGGCCTATTGGTGTTCGTTCGCTAAGGATGCGAACTGGCGAGAAAGATTGCTGGAAGTGTTACAGCAATTGAAGTCTCCCCTGTCTTAATCTAGCGGACGCGGGCGATTACCAGCCAGTCCCACGGCCGAGGGCCACGGATTCCGCGTAACTCTCGTTCGACTTCGAGCTCGGTTTTCCAGTCGTATTCAGTTTTCAAAATGTTGAGCAGCTCCAGGCGCAAGGTCTGGCGGATTAAAACGACGAGCTCTTCTTTGAGATAATGCTTGGTCAATGCGCCGCCGCGGCGTAAGATGCCCTGAGCCATCAGGTGGGGTTCGGTCAGGCAATTGGCATAGGTAAATTCCTGATATTCCGTGTCCGAAAGCGCCATCTTTTTCCGCCATTCGGCCTCGCGCGAGGCACTGTACAAGAGGGATTCTACAGAGGGCACGTTCAAAATCAGGTAACCTCCTGCTTTGAGACGTGAGACCATACCCTTG
>JBMFPJ010000380.1:0-2038 GCA_049969175.1 Anaerolineae bacterium
CTTTAAGCCGGGTTCAGGGGGAGCAGCGAAACCGCGTATCTCAAGCATCGTGGAAGTCTGCCAGTCGTTCATAGCGTTTTCTCCTGAAAAGCCGATTTGAAAATCTAAAAATATTATAGCAATTATTTTATTTTTGTCAACAATAATATTGAAAAAACAAAACAACTATTGAATATATTCGAAGTGCCATCAAAAACATTGTAACCGTTGGTCAATGCGAGCGCCCAAAGACGGCGAAGGAATTTCCAAAGTATCGCGAAATTGCCTCGAGGATTACGCCCTTCAAAAGACCAGCCGAAAGCCAGGCTGACCATTTACAGATTAAGAAATGTGGAGGAACAATGTTCCGCTCTCTCTACTTCACCCCGGACAAAACCGTTCAGAGCGATTTACCCCTCAAGGATTTGCCTCTTCTGACCAAAAGCAAACGCGGCTTGCTGTGGGTAGATTTCAGCGGCGAGGCGCCTGAAGCGTGCCAGCCGATCCTGGAACAGTTCGGTTTTCATCCCCTGGCTATTGATGACGCCCTGCAAGAACGTCACACCCCCAAAGTGGACGACTGGGGCGATTATCTGTATCTGGTATTGGATACGCTTCACCTGCTCAATGCCGGCCCCTCTGGCTGGGAAACCGAGAGCGAAGAGCTGGATGTCTTCCTGGGGCGCAATTTTGTCGTCACCCACCATGATTGGCCCATCCCCGCCGTAGAGGAAGTCTGGGCAAATCTACCGCGCGATCTACGCACATTGCAAGAGGGCGCCGATCATCTGCTCTACAAAATCATCGACCGCCTGACCAGCGACTACATGCAACTTGTCGAGCAATTGGATATTGCCATCGGCGAAATTGAAGACGAAGTGTTCGATCAGCCTACTCGTTCCACCCTTGAACGTCTATTTTCGCTGAAGCGCGCTTTACAGACCATGCGGCGGATCATTACGCCGCAACGTGAGTTGATGAACAAACTGGCGCGCGACGATTTCGCCGTCATCGATCCGCGTGACCGCATTTTCTTCCGCGATGTTTATGATCACATGGTGCGCCTGCACGACCTGAATGAATCCCTGCGCGACCTGGTCTCTGCTGTGCTGGATACGTATCTCTCAGTCATCAACAACCGCATGAACGAGGTGATGAAAACACTGACGATCATCACCACCCTGTTTATGCCCCTCACGTTTGTTACTGGCTTTTTCGGCATGAATTTCTTCGAATCCACGGGCCTGTTCAAAACCTGGACCGGTGCGCACTTCTTTTACCCGACTCTGGCCAGCATGATCTTCATCCCGATAGGAATGTATTACTGGATGCGGCGACGAACCTGGTTGTGAAAAACATATCGGGGGTTGCCAAGAAACAGCCAGACCTGCCATACGTGGGACAGCCTTTCCAGGCTATCTAAGACAGGCCAGAACTCCCTGACGGGGGCAGATGCCTGCCCCACATTTGACTGTTTTATGCAGTTAGAAGGCAGGCGCCGCCTGCCAGGGGGTTAAAACAAGCGAATATCCTTGATCCTCAACCATAAGGCCGGGAAACGCCGTATCTTCTCCCAGGCCGAAAGGCTGGCGCGGCGGGTGAACACATCGTAATCATGCTTCTCGATGTCATCCAGGATGCCCTGATAGAACACGGAGGCGGCGCCGATGGCAAGTTGCCCTTCGCGCTCAAGCATCTTCACGCCCGCCCACGACTCGGCGTAGATCTGGCGCGTGCGCTCGATTTGAAATTTCATGAACTCACGCCAGTTGTCGGTGATACGCCCCTCGGCGATGTCCTGCTCGCGGATGCCGTAGAAGACCAGTTCCTCGCGCGGCAAATACAGCCGTCCGTTGCGGAAGTCTTCGCCGATGTCGCGCAGGATGTTGGTCATCTGCAGGGCGACGCCGAGTTTGATAGCGTAGGGGACGGCATCACCGCTCTCGAAGCCGACAATGTACATGCTCATCAGCCCCACCGTGGAGGCGACCCCATAGCAGTAAGTGGCGAGTTCGTCGAAGGTCTGATAGCGGGATTGGGTCAGGTCGCGGGCGACGCC
>JBMFPJ010000381.1:0-2037 GCA_049969175.1 Anaerolineae bacterium
GTGAGGCGCAAAATGGCCGACATGTTGTGGCTAACGAAGAGGACGGTGCGTCCCTGTTGGGCGTCATCGCCCATTTTGCCCAGGCATTTTTTCTGGAATTCGGCATCGCCCACGGCCAGCACTTCATCTACCACCAGGATTTCCGGTTCAAGATGAGCAGCAACGGCAAAGGCCAGGCGCAGGTACATGCCGGAGGAGTAGCGTTTGACGGGGGTGTCAATAAATTGACCGACTTCGGAGAACTCGACGATTTCATCGAATTTGCGATCAATTTCGGCACGCTTCATGCCCAGAATGGCGCCATTGAGGTAAATGTTTTCGCGACCGGTGAGCTCAGGATGAAAGCCAGTACCCACCTCGAGCAGGGAGCCAACCCGCCCGCGCACGGTGACCAGGCCTTTGGTCGGTTCGGTGACGCGGGAGAGGATCTTGAGCAGGGTGCTTTTGCCCGCGCCATTCCGCCCCACAATGCCGAGGACGGTTCCTTCTTCCACGTCGAAGGAGACATCATTGAGCGCCCAGATGAAGGAATCACTCTTGCGTTCTTTTTCGTTTTTGGAGAGGCCCAGGAGGGTAGAGGCGGCGCGCACCGGCGCGGTGACGGTATCCATCAGCACGTCGCGCAACATGCCGTAGCGGAACTTTCCCTGAGCGGCGCCGATTTTGTATCGTTTGGAGAGGTGTTCAACGTGTATCGCGACAGTCATGGCACATTCCTAAATCGTATCGGCAAAGGTACGTTCCATGCTGCGGAAGTAGAACAGCCCCCCCACCAGAATCAGCACGGAGATGACCGTTGAAATCCACAAGGAGAGGTCTGGTGCCTGGCTGCCTCCCAGCAATGCCCAGCGGAATCCGTTCACTACGCCGGCCATAGGGTTGAGTGAGTAGATCAGTCGCCACTTCTCCGAAATGATTCGGGCAGAATAAGCAACCGGAGTAATGAAAAGCCAGAATTGGGTGAGAAACGGTAAGGCATAGTTGACATCGCGATATTTGACATTAATGGCCGCAAGCCAGAGCGCCACGCCCAGGGCAGTCACCAGGGAGAGCAGGAGGAAGAGTGGCAAGGCCCAAATGGCATTCCAGGCAGGTGTGATCTGGTAATAAAACATCAGCGCGATCAAGATCACAAAGGCGATGAAGAAATCCACCAGACCCGCGAGCACAGAAGCCACTGGCAAAACCAGGCGCGGGAAGTAAATTTTGGTGATCATATTATGATTCGCGGTCAACGAACGGCTGGCCTGGTTGAGGGCGGTGGTGAACAGCCCCCAGGGCAATAAAGCGGTGTAGGAGAAAATGGGGTAAGGGATACCCTCCGTAGGCACTTTGGCCACCGAGCCAAAGATAAAGTTGAACACCAGCATGGTCATCACAGGCTGAATGATCGCCCAGGCCGCACCCAGTAAGGTTTGCTTGTAGCGTACCTTCAAGTCACGCCAAATCATGAAGAAGACCAGTTCGCGGTATGTCCACAGGTCACGCAGATTAAGCGCCGCCAGGCCGGTGGAAGGCTTGATGTAAATTGTTGTTGGGCCGTGTTTGCCAAGTTCGGTCATGTCCATTCCAAAAGGGGGAGGGCAACGCTCTCACCCCTGAGTGTGCAAGCGGTGATTTTTGTACCACTCGATGGTGCGGCGCAGCCCTTCCTCAAACGGCGTCTGGGCCGACCAGCCAAAATAGGTTTTTGCCCGGCTGACATCCAGGCCGCGACGCGGCTGCCCATTGGGTTTATCGGTCTGCCAGACCAGTTTTCCCTCAAAACCGGTCAGGCGGACGATCATCTCTGCCAGGTTTTTGATAGAAATCTCATAGCCCGAACCCAGATTGACCGGCTCGGCGCCGTTATATTTTTCCGTTGCGGTGACGATTCCGTCGGCGGCGTCTTCAACATAGAGGAATTCGCGAGTGGGCGAGCCATCGCCCCAAACGGGCAATTCCTTCTCGCCGCGCTCCTGCGCCTCGATCGCTTTGCGAATCAAGGCTGGGATGACGTGGGAGGACTGCAGATCGAAGTTGTCGCGCGGCCCATAC
>JBMFPJ010000382.1:0-2025 GCA_049969175.1 Anaerolineae bacterium
GATTCTGTCGAAACTGGATTCCTCGGCGCGCGGGGGCATGGCCTTTGCCATTCAACGCGAACTGGCGCTCCCCATCCTTTTTGCCGGCCTGGGCGAATCGGCTCAGGATTTGCAACCTTTTGATCCCGATGCTTTTATTGAAGGTATCTTAACTTCTTCGTAATGGAGGCACTATGCAAGATTTGCTTGAACGTTTACAGGCCGCCCGCGACCTGACTCAACAACTTATGGTGCGCCTTTGACCTGGCGAACAAAGAAGCGCGGCTCTCTCAACTGGAAAAACAAATCGAACAACCCGATTTTTGGAACAACGCCCCAACTGCTCAGCGTATCATGAAAGAGGCCACAGCCCTGCGCGAAGAAGTGCAATCCTGGCGCTCTTTCGAGCAGCATATTGCCGATTTAATCGAGCTGACTCACCTGAATGATGACGGCTTACGCGCCGAATTGGAAGCAGAAGTAGCAAAAATAGAATCCGAAGTGGAAAAACGCTCTTTTGCTACCCTGTTTTCTGGCCCGTATGACGCAGATGATGCCCTTTTGGCCATCCATGCAGGCGCCGGCGGCACTGATTCGCAGGATTGGGCGGCCATGTTGCAACGCATGTACTTGCGTTGGGCGGAGCGCCACGGCTATGAGACTGAGATTTTAGACCTGACCGAAGGCGAAGAAGCGGGAATTAAAAGCGTTACCATCGCCGTCAATGGCCGATACGCCTATGGCTATTTGCGCTCGGAGAAAGGCGTTCATCGCCTGGTGCGACTTTCCCCCTTCGATGCTGCCCATCGTCGTCATACTTCCTTTGCGTTGGTGGAAGTGCTGCCACAAGCCCCCATGGATAGCCCGGAAGTTGAAATTAACCCCAATGACTTGAGGATTGACGTTTTCCGCTCCTCAGGGGCTGGCGGGCAAAATGTCCAGAAAAATGCTACCGCTATCCGCCTGACGCACATCCCTACAGGCATCGTCGTGACTTGCCAGAACGAGCGCTCACAACTGCAAAATCGAGAAAACGCGATACGCGTCTTGCGCGCTCGTTTGCTTGAGCTCAAAAAGGCAGAAAAAGAACAGGAAATTGCGGTTTTGCGCGGTGAATACACCAAAGCGGAATGGGGCAGCCAGATTCGCTCTTATGTGCTCCACCCTTACCAGATGGTCAAAGACCATCGCACTGACTATGAAACAGGCAATACCCAGGCAGTGCTGGATGGCGACCTGGATGGGTTCATGGAAGCATTTTTGCGCAGCGGCCTGTAAGCCATGCTTGTAAAACGGAGTGGCTGATTTTGATAAAAAACAAGTCCCTCTGATAAAGAGGGACTTGTGTGTGTTTTAACCACCGGTCGGCAATCGTTTTTCCAGAGTTCGGCTGAAGATTTCTTCGTGCTCCTGGGAGACTTTGGCTTTTGCGCGTTTGGCCTTCTGTTCTTGCGAGCGAGAGCGGGCGCGTTGTTGAGCTTCCATCCAGGCGATTTGCATCGCGGTCAGCTCGGGTTCAACGGGAATTTGCTCCAATTCCACTTCTTCTTCCTGCTTCTTGCCTTTACGTTTGCCCTGAACTTTGCGCTCTTCCCGGGCAGGTTTTTCTTCCACAACGATTTCTGGCATTAAAGCCTTCATGCTCAGGCGAATCTGCCGTTTGCGGCGATCCACTTCCAGTACTTTGGCTTCGACCTCATCGCCTTCTTTGACTACTTCGCTGGGGGATTTTACATACCCGCGCGTCAGTTCACTGACGTGAACCAGGCCGGGGCGCTCAGCGCCAATATCTACAAAGGCGCCATAAGATTCGATGCGCACCACCTTGCCCTTGACGACCATATCTGGCTTGATTTCACGCCATTCCAGCGCAAGGGGTTCAATCATAGTGAGTTCAATGCGATCTTTGCGCACGCGTTTCACCCACACATCCACAACCTGCCCTTCGCGAACGACATCTTCAACTTTGTTGACCGGCTCTTTTTGTAGTTGTGAAATGTGCAGAACGCCTGGCACCGGCTGACCGATGTCAACCAGCGCGCCTGC
>JBMFPJ010000383.1:0-2016 GCA_049969175.1 Anaerolineae bacterium
GGTGTAAAACTGTTGCGCAATATGATAAAGCGTATCGCCGGGTTGGACGATGTAGCCATAAATCCAGTCGGGTGGGGGGCCGCAAGGGACGGGAGTGCGGGTAGGCAGCGGCGGCACAAATAATGTGAAGCCGGGGACCAGGCTTTCGGTCAGCAAGCAGTTGGCCTGCCCCAATTCTTGCGGCGTGGTCTGATAGCGAGCCGCCAGGCTGGCGAGGGTATCTCCTGGCAGGACCATGATGCTGATCCAGCCGGCTGGCGGTGGGCAGGATGGGGGAGGCAGGGGTGTTTGGGATGGAGTCGGTGAGGCGAGGGGCGTAGCCGAAAGCAAAGCAGGAGGAAGGGTAGGTGTAGCGGTGAGAGGAAAGGGTGAAGGGAATGAAGCAGGAGTGGTCAGCAGCGGGGTGTAACTTTCCGCCAGCGCGAGGGAAAGCCCCCCCAGCACCAGGGTGATCGAAACCAGCGAAAGACCGATTGCCGAAAGGAAGCGGTGCACTGCTTGCATTTATTCTTCCCTTTGCGCGGGTTGTTCTTCTTCGTCTTGGGAGATGGGCAACAGAACGCTGAAGGTGGCTCCTACGCCGGGGTCGCTTTCAACCCAAATACGGCCATGTTGTGCCTCGGTCAGCGCTTTGGCGATAGACAATCCCACGCCGGTATCTCCTACGCCTTGAATCAACACATTATCGGCGCGATAGAGGCGAGTGAAGACACGTGGCAGGTCTTCCGGGGCGATACCGCCGCCCGTGTCGCTGACCTGAATCAGGATGAACTCCTGATCTTCTTCGCGGCGAGTTTCGACTTTGAGGCGGATCGTCCCCTCGACCGGGGTCGCCGCTCCGGCGTTTTGTAGCAAATGGATCAGGATCTGCTGGAGGGCCTCACGATCCGCGTGGATAGGCGCCATTCTTTTGGGGAGATCGAGATGCAGGGTGATGTTTTTCTCGCGTATCTGGCTGCTGGTGTAAGCCACGGCGTTGTCAATGATCAGATTCAAATCCACGGGTTCAGACTTCAGGCTGGTCAGCCCGGTTTCTAACGTGTTTAGCTGAATCATGTCCTCGATCAGACTATTGATACGCTCGGTGGAGGCTTTGATACGCTCCACGAATTTGCGCTGCAAGGCTCCCAAAATCCCCACTGATTCCCCTAAGAGCAGATCGGTGTAACCGATGATGGAGGACATGGGTTGGCGCAATTCCTGCGAAATCGAGGCGATGACCTCGGCTTGTTCGCTGGAGCGGGCAGCAGCCTGTCCTTTTTCCAGAGCGTCGATTTTCATGTTGGCTTGAGCCAGCTGATTTTGCAGACGAGCCACTTCTTCCAGAGTAAGGCGTAGCTCTTTTTCCAGCTGAGCCACTTCCTGGGAGGGCTTGCTGCTATTCAGCTGAGCGCGCAATTCGGCATTTTCCTGTTGCAATTGTTCGATAATGCGTTGGGATTCTTCCTGGGCAGCCAACAGGGAAGCCAGTTCCTCGGCCTTGGGGCCACTGCGCCGACTTTCCATCTGGCGGCTGAGTTCTTCCAGGCGGCTTTCCAGTTCTTGAATGCGGCTTTGTGCCTGTTCCAGCGCCTGGTGAGCCTGTTCACTTTGTTGCTCCAGGCGTGACAATTTCTGGCTACGCTGGATGACCGACACCAGCGAGGCAGCAATGCTGGCTGCAAAGGCCTGATCTTCGGCTGTCCACAGGCGATTGGAGTAGGGAGAGAGCAGCAAAATGCCACCGAGGATTTCTTTTTCGGGGGTGGCAATGGGTACGCAAAGCACGTGTCCGGGGCTGCTCAAGCCGAGAATCTCGCTCAGTCCTTTGCTATCGGCAGAGGTGGAGGATGCCGGGATGCGTAAAGGGCGGCCGCGCTGGATGGTGCTCGAAAGCATGGGGAGGGCGCTTTTGTTCAGCACGCCGCCTTCTAGATTTTCTTCGCGAATCAGGTCATAGCCGCTGGCGATAATCAATTGAGTGTTATTTTCGGCCACGTGGACCAGGAAACACAGGTCGGCCAGCATGGCCTGAGC
>JBMFPJ010000384.1:0-1999 GCA_049969175.1 Anaerolineae bacterium
AGACGGTGATGGTCAGCTCGCTCAGTTGGCCGAGGACAAACAGGGCAGCGCCAGGTTGGACGAATTCACCTACCTCCACATTGCGGGTCAAAATGACGCCGTCGATGGGGGCGGTGATGGTGAGCTTGTTCATTTGCGTATCCAGCAGGGACAGGTTGGCTTCGGCCTGGCGTACGGCGTTTTCGGCCTGGCTGACGGCAGCTTTGGCCTGATCCAGAGCAGCGGCAGCGATGCGCACCTGGGGAGAGTTTTCGCCGGTTTGCAGACGGCTCAGATGATCCAGGGCGACCTGGTAGCGTTCCTGCGCTACCGCAAGGGCGGCCCGCGCTTTCAGGACGTTGTCCGCCGCGGTGGTGCTGAGCAGATCATCGTAGGCTTTTTGGGCCGCATCCAGTTCGGCTTCGGCGGCATCCAGGGCATCGCTGGCAGCATTGATGATGTCGCTTTCACCGCTGATGGTTTTGGCGATTTTGATTTTGACGCGGTAGGCCGGGACGTAGGGCGGCAGGTCTAGCTGTACATCTTCAGGGCGGACTTCGCCACCGGTTAGTTGGGCATGGTCATAAACGGCTTTGGCAATGAGGTAGTCAATCCGTGCTTCGGCCAGGCGGTTTTCGGCAGCCAGGAATTCGGCATTGGCCAGGCCTTGCACCACTTTATCGAGATCACTTTGGGCCTGTTGCATGGCCTGGCGGGCCGATTCCACCGCGGCCTGGGCAGCGCTAATCTGTTCGGTGCGGGTGAAGTACCACAACGCCTGGTCAAAGCGGCGGGGGGCACGGTTGGCCCAATCGGACAGGCGAGCCGTGCCTTCCTGGGCACGGGCTGCCATCAGCGCAGCATCGTATTGGGCCTGGGCCAGGGCATAGGCGCTTTGCGCGGTGAGCAAAGCGCTTTTGGCGGAATCCAGCCCACTTTGGGCGATCTGCCGTTGGGCGGAGAGCAGGTCAGGGTCCAGGCGAAGAAGCGGATCGCCTTTTTTGACGGGTTGACCTTCCTCGACCAGGACTTCGCTCACTTTACCGGCCAGTTCCGGCGAAATGTTCACCTGAATCGATTCGATGAAGCCAGAGGCGGTCAGATGACCGTTTTTCTGTTGGGCCTGGCTGATGATGAAGTAGGCGCCGAACAAAACGACCAACACCAGAAGGATGAATGCTGGAAGGGGAGGACGTTTGTGGTTCATGGGAACTCCTTTGAGATTTTGGGATGAGAAAAATCAATCCAAACGTTTGTGGAATCGCCGTGCCGCGGCTGTCATGATGCCAATAGCGAACAGGGACATAAGCAGGACTTGCATTTGCAAGGTGGGCAAGCCAACACCTTTAAGCAGCAGAGATCGAATGATCACCAGGTAGTAGCGCAGAGGCATGAAATAAGAGAGCCATTGCAGGAATTTGGGCATGGCCTCCAGGGGAAAGAAGAAGCCAGAAAGGAAAATGCTGGGCAAAAGGGTCATCCAGACAGTGAGCATGGCTTCCTGTTGGGTGTTAGCTACAGTGGAAGCGAAGAGGCCGATTCCCAGGCCAGTGACGAGGAAGATGCCGGAGAGGAGCAAAATCAACCCCAGGTCACCGCGGATGGGAACACCGAACCACCAGTGACCAATGGCCAGCACTTCGAGGGTATCGAGAAAGCCGAGGATGACGTAAGGGGTGAGCTTGCCTACGATGAGCTCCCAGGGGCGAATGGGCGTGACGATCAGTTGTTCGATGGTGCCACGCTCGCGTTCACGGACGACGGCGGTGGCGGTCAGGATGGCAGCAATGGCATAGAGGATCATGCCGATCACACCGGGGATCATGAAGTGGGCACTGACCATATCGGGGTTGTACCAGACGGTAGTGTGGACGGTGACAGGTGGCTGAATGCGCAGGCTCATGCCAGCACGGCTGAAGCGCTCACTGAGCAGTTTGGTGGAATGCGCCTGGCTGATCAGTTGCGCGGCAGAAAGGGCGGTGGAGGCGCTGGTGGGATCAGAACCGTCGAGGATGAAGGC
>JBMFPJ010000385.1:0-1991 GCA_049969175.1 Anaerolineae bacterium
CTTTGGGGGAGTTGCCTGGTGGGCGCACGTAGGCGGCTTTGTGGCGGGACTTGTCCTTGCGCCGTTCTTTGCCCGCCGCCGTTACGTCCGCCGCGTCTACCTTGACGAATACTACCCCTGGTAACATCAAAGGAGCCACACATGGACTTTGTCTCGCTCATCTGGCTGTTCTTCATCATCTCATCGCTGCAACCCGTTGTCCGCCAACGCATGCTGGATATGGCGCGCCAGCGGCTGCTGCAGCAACTGGAGCAAAAACGCAAAAGCCGCGTCATCGTCCTGATTCACCGCCAGGAAACCCTCAGCCTGCTTGGCTTCCCGCTGGTGCGCTACATCAACATCGAAGATTCCGAAGCCGTGCTGCGCGCCATCAAGATGACCGACAAGGATGTGCCGCTTGACCTCATCCTGCACACCCCCGGCGGATTGGTGCTGGCTGCCGAACAAATTGCCCTTGCCCTGCGCAAACACCCCGCCAAAGTGACCGTCTTCGTGCCGCACTACGCCATGTCCGGCGGCACGCTCATCGCCCTCGCCGCCGACGAAATCATCATGGACGAGAACGCGGTCCTCGGTCCGGTGGACCCGCAGCTCGGTCAACACCCCGCCGCGTCCATCCTCAAAGTCCTCGAGAGCAAGCCCATCGCCGAAATTGACGACGACACGCTCATCATGGCAGACATCGCCGAAAAAGCCATCCGTCAGGTCAAAGCCACCGTCAGCCAGCTCCTGCAAGACAAAATGTCCTCCGAACAGGCTGAAAAGCTGGCCGAAACCCTCGCCACCGGCACCTGGACGCACGACTACCCCATCACCGTGGATGAAGCCCGCACCCTCGGCCTGCCCGTCAGCACAGAGATGCCCGCCGAAATCTATCAAATCATGGCGCTCTACCCGCAAACCGCCCAGCGCCGCCCCTCGGTGGAATACATCCCCGCCCCGCGCACAAGAAATTGAGCGGACAGGAAGAGTACGTACAATGTAACAGAAGTGTAAGGCGATAAACTCATCAACATCCCAAGTACCCCTTCTTACGAACAACTCTTCCGCGCCATCGCGAATTGGCAAAGGGGTATGTAGAGTTTGCGGTAAAATTGGTTGACAGATTACTGGAACTCCAAAAAGAAAGCGAAGGATAATCATGGACAAACGCGCCAGAGCCGAAGAATTGGCAAAGCGTCCTTATCTCATTGCCACGTCGCTTGAAGAAACGACGGATGGCGAACCAATTTACGTTGCCCGCGTTCTCGAGATGGAAGGCTGTTTTGGGCAGGGCAAAACGCGCGAAGCAGCCATTGAAGATTTGCGTCTCGCCATGGTGGATTTTATTGAGAGTTTACTCGAAGACGGGCTGCCCGTTCCTGAGCCCACGCCGCTTGTCACGTTGAAAACAACCGCGCAAGGAACGTTCACCTTCGTTCAGCAGGGAAAAACTCTGCAACCCCAATTTACGGAAATCTATAGGGATGTATATATCTTACCTGCTCACGCAGGATGAGAAGTTGCTGCCTCTCCATGGTAGATAGGCAGTTTTGTTCTCACCCCGTTTGGGTATGGGTCTGCCTCCCACAACACGACGAAAATTTGCCCTCAATTTGATAGGACTATGACCAACCAAATCTACGTCATCGGACACGTCAACCCCGACACCGACTCCATCGCCTCCGCCATGGGCTACGCCTGGCTGCTGCGCGAACGCGACGGACTGGACACCGTCGCCGCGCGCGCCGGCGCCCTCAACCCGCAAACTGCCTGGGTCTTAAAAACCCTCGGTCTCGAACCGCCTCACCTCCTCACCGACGCCTCCCCCCGCTTCGAATCGGTCATGCGCCGCCTCGACACCATCCGCCCCGATTCCCAACTCGGCGCCGCCTGGAGTCTCGCCAGCCGCACCGGCGGAATCGCCCCCGTCGTGGACGAAGACGGCACCCCCTACGGCATCATCAACGGCCTCAGCCTCTTCAAATACTTCAGTGAGATCCTCGGCCCCC
>JBMFPJ010000386.1:0-1984 GCA_049969175.1 Anaerolineae bacterium
CATTCACGCGCATAAAGCGCGGGACGATGATGGCCGTTGGGTTGCGCGCTCCGTAGCTGCTGGAGACGTTATAGGGCACGGTTTACCTGGAGAGCCAGGCCACTTTTTCGCCAAAGATGTCTAGCAGGCTTTGGGTGAGACGTACGTTATAGGGAATGAGCAGTGAGCCATCTTTTTTGAGATAGAGAGCGCCGAAACGCGAGCTGGCAGTGATTACGCCGCGCGAGGGGTTGACGATGTTCATTAGTGCAGCAAGGGATGTAGAGCAGGTCGTTGTCGCGCGGCAGGGCGATCAGGGCTTCCAGGTCGGGAACGTCCATTTCGCCACCTTGCAGCACCAGGCTGTTGTGCCAGACGGTGTGTCCGGTCGGTTTTGCGCCGAATTCATCGGCATCGTCTTGGTACCAGATGAAGGCCTGGAAAACACCCCTGTTTGAGATGGAAGATACCTTTCCAGTACCCCATGCCGCGCTGCCACCACAGCAGTCAAAATAGAAAGAGCAATCTCTTCTGGCGTAACAGCGCCCAAAGGGACACCAATCGGAGCGTGCAGACGGGATAATTGCTCTTCACTTACTCCCAATTGGCGCAAGGCAGCAAAACGTTTGCTCAGATTTTTCCGCGAGCCAAGCACGCCAACATAGCGGGCCGGGGTGGAAAGAGCAACCTGTAATGCCGGGTTATCCAGTTTTTCATCATGGCTGAGCACGGCCACAAACGTATTTTCATCGGGCTGCAATTTCTGGATGGCCAGGGCAGGCCAATCTATAATGAGCTGATCCGCATGAGCAAAACGTTCGGGCGTGGCAAATGCCCGGCGCGGATCAATCACGACGGTGTAAAAACCCAAAGTTTTAGCCATCGTAACCAGGGGAATGGCAATGTGCACTGCTCCCACGATGATCAGCCGTGCTGGCGGTGGTAAAACATCCACGAACACATCTGCGTTTGCAAAACGCCGCCAGTTTGATTCCTGTGCCTGCATCTGCTGACACGCCCAGGTTACCACCTCCGCGTTCAACTCCTGTGCGCCCAAACTCCCCCGGGTTTTGCCATCTGGCCAGATCAGCATTTTCCGTCCAATGTTTTCCCCGGCAATGACAGTGCCATGGCAACCAGGCGATTTTCATCCAGACAGGCCTTAAGAGGCCAATAGAGTTCTTCCCATAAGGGCGAATCCAACGATTCAACAAAGACCTCCAGGCTGCTACCACAACTCAAGCCAACCTCCCATGGCCGTTCATCCTCAGGGACACCATAACGTAAAAGTTTAGGAATACGACTGCGAATGACCGCCTGTGCTTCTTCATAGACTGCCCCCTCAATGCACCCACCCGTTACCGAACCAGCGATGTCCAGAGAAGTGGTAACAGCCATCTTTGCTCCTAAAGGACGCAACGACACGCCATCGCGCCTGACATTTGTCGCCAGCGCAACCGGTTTGCCTTCCCTCCGCCAGGTTTCGATACTGCCTATCACTTCGCGCATATTCACCTCACGTATAAACGCTAAAGATTTCATCTTCTCTTCTCAAAAATGACCACTGCTTCGTTCTCGAAAAGCAAGCGATAACCCGCCTCCCGCGCCGAACGGATCAATCCATCCAGGTGCGGTTTTTTCAGAATCAGAATGTGGGAATACCCTAATCCCGTTTCCTCTGACCATTGCTCCACACAGTCAATCTGAAGACATTCCTGCAAATCCTTCAGCTGTGTCAGGCGAGGCAAAAACCCTTCCGCCAGTATCCACTCCGTCCCCTGGGCAGTGGACTGGCTGCGTCGGCCGCTCAACGCCGGAAACCACTCCTGAATCGGATCCGTCATCACGCCCGAATTGCCACTCAAAATGACAAAACGGCTCGCTGCCGGCGTGAATTGCCGTACCCATTCCATGGCCTGCTGCGGCGCCGGTGGCCGCAGGCTGATCATGACCAGCAACAACCCCCAAAAAAGGCTCTCCACGAACCAGAAGAACATCAGACCGA
>JBMFPJ010000387.1:0-1979 GCA_049969175.1 Anaerolineae bacterium
GGTGTAAACCGGTTGCTCTACCTGGGGGAAATGATGTTCCAGGACAACCAGGTTGCCATACAAATCTTTCCCGGGGCCGTAGGCCATTTTGTGGTCATTGCCGGCCACCACTACCTGCCCAGCAGCGGCTGCCAGCACAGGCGTGCCGGCAGGATTGGGGAATTCCACGCCATGGTGAGGCACGCGCTGCCCGCCCTGCGTAGTGCCGAATAAATACGAAAGATCAATGCAATCACTGCCAGAAGAGGCAATGGGGCGCTGTAGCCAGGCACGGAGCAGGGCCTGGCAGGGAGCATGCTGCCAATCACAGGCCAGCGAGGGGGTAGGGGACAATGCCGTTGATAAAACAGGGGTTACCGTGGCAGTCGGTGAGATGAGCAAAGGCGGAGCAACGGTTGGAGTTTGCCCCGCCTGAACTGGCATGGATGATTGTTGCGCACTACAGCCAATCAGCAGCAAAAACAAAGCGACAAAGAACAGCCGAGGCATCGTTTACAACGTCAGTCCTGCTCTTTGATTGAGGATCTGGCGGCTTTCTTTTTTCTGCAGATCGAGCAGGTTGATACGCACATTGTAGCCGGCGCTGGTGAGCGCAGCGCCTGCCATCGTCGCGCCAGAAGCCGCGTCGGAGATGGCGTTCAGGTTACCGACCTCGGCCAGGCGGGCGCACAATTCGATGACGCGCACGGCGCGGCGAGCGTTTTCCAGCGGGACGCGAGCAGCGTTCAAGGTGGCAGTTTCAATGGCAGCCAGACGGGTTGCATCTTGCTCTGGGGTTTCTTTGGGAAGTTTGAAGGCCGCCATGACGGCCTCGAAAGCGGCGGCGTCTTCGTCCACAGCGCGGCTCAATTCCTGACGCAAAGCGGTGGCTTCGGCCAGGATGGCGCGCATTTCTTCTTCGACCAGGGCATATTTTTTCTTGCCAAGGGTCAGGCCGGCAACCATCTCAGCCAGGGCAGCCCCCAGGGCAGCGACATAGGCAGCGGCGGAGCCGCCTCCGGGAGTCGGCGTGGGGGAGGCTAACGCGTCTATGAAGGAGACCGGCTGAGGTCCCGGCTGCGAGGCGTAGAGGCGGGTTTCCAAAATCTGGGTTTTATCGAATTGATCCAGTTGCAGGTACCAGATGGCGGCATCTACCAGCGCTTCTTGCGGAATCAGGCCAACCAGTTCGCTGTGATGGATCGCCACCCCGTAGCGGGCAGCCTCGCGCCGAATCATTTCGACCACCCGGGCAATGGGGGTTTCGTGAAAGTTGGTCAGGTTCATCGAGACCTGGGCACGGCCTTCAACGAGTAGCCCCAAAGCCTTGACGTAGCGCAGCCCGCCAGAGGAGTGACGGATGGCTTTGGCGATTTTTTTGGCAATTTCGACGTCGTCGGTGGTGAGATAGACGTTGAAGGCAATGAGCGGCTGGCGCGCCCCGATGACGGTGGCCCCGGCCGGGCCGACTTGTTTGGGGCCAAAGTCGGGATCGCGCTCAGGGTTGATGCCGATTTCCTGTTTGAGGGCTTCGTACTGCCCTTTGCGGATGTTTTCCAGGTTGACGCGTTCGGGGCGAGTGGCCGCCGCTTCGTAAAGATAGACCGGGATGCCCAGCTCGTTGCCGACGCGCTGCCCCAGGCGACGGGCGATAGCCACACATTCTTCCATGGTCACGTTCGAAAGTGGGACGAAGGGACAGACGTCGGTAGCACCGATGCGTGGATGCGCGCCAGTGTGCTGATTGAGGTCAATCAGCTCGGCGGCTTTCTGGATGGCGCGGAAGGCGGCTTCTTCTACGGCTTGCGGCGAGCCGACAAAGGTGAGCACGGTGCGATTGTGATCCACGTCGGAGGAACGGTCCAGCAGGCGAACATCTTCTACCGAGGTAATGGCAGCGATGATCTGCTCGATGACTTCGGGGCGCCTGGCTTCGGAAAAATTCGGGATGCATTCAACAAGTGGGTTTGTCATGGTTGAAAAAAGGGGAGGAGAAGGAG
>JBMFPJ010000388.1:0-1962 GCA_049969175.1 Anaerolineae bacterium
GTAAGAAATTTACCCAGCAAAATTCCCGCTCCACTGAGTAGCAGAACGGGCAAAAGGTTGTGGGTAAAAGTGGTGAGGAGCGCGTAAAAAACCATAAAACCGATTCCGGATGCGTGATTTTAGTCCTTTTCATCCTCTTCTTCGTCCAGGTCCAAATCCCCGGCATCCAGGTCAAAAGCGAGCAAATCAAAGCGGTTGAGATCATCGGTAAAGGCCAGGTTATCCAGGGCATCCTCCAGGAAGCGAATGGTATCCGGATCACTGGCGCGATCGAGCAGGTTTTCCAAATAGATGCGCGCATCCTCCCCGCCGATTTGCGAAAGCGACCAGATCGCTGCGCTGCTGATGTCATCATCATCCTCTTCTTCGAGCAACTGCAAGAGCAGGGGACGAGCCTCCACCAGAGCCAGTTCACCAGCGGCTTGCACAGCAGCCAGGCGCACCAGCCGGTTTTCATTCCCCAACATGCTCAAGACATCCTCTTCCCAACGTTCGTCGCTGGAGCGGCCCATGGCAAACAGAGCACTGGCAACCCACTCCGGGTCCTGGCGTTGAAACGCCGCCTGAATTAAGGCGACCACTTCCTCGCGGTTAGAAAATCCCAGCGATTCCAGCGCCCGCCGGCGTACCATCGCCGTATCATCCCCGTTAACCACTGCCAGCAAGGCTTCCTCTATGGCGTGATGCACACTGGTCGGCAGCTCATCCAGCTCACCAAGCATGACAAACTGCCCCAGTGCACTGGCCGCTTCAGCTCGCGTGGATTCGTCTGCGTCGCTTTCCATGATTTTGACATACGTTGAAATAAGATGCGGATCTTCACACTCGGCCAGCAGACGAATGGCGCCCTTGCGCACAACCGGGTCAGCATCACTGAGCAAGGCGCGTCCCAAATCATCAAATGAGACCAGCGTATCCTCTTCGATCAGGTCCTCCAGCTGAGCGAGCAGGCGGTGTTTGCGCTCTGTTCCCACTCGGGGCCAGGCTTCCATCAGCATTTGCAGCGATTCGGCAGTCAGATCAGAAAAATAGGTCAGGTAACGATGCGGAAATTCCTGGCTCGAATCAAGCAGCGCATGGACAACTTGTTGAAAAGCAATTTTTGTCTTACTCATGGAGGACTCTCAAGGAAGTTGAATCGGGTGAATAAAATCCATTACGTTTATGTAAAGCATAAAGAGCAAAAGCAGGGCCATGCCAATCCCGTGTACCAGGCTTTCCATCTTTGGCGAAACGCGCCGACGGAAAAGCAATTCGGGCAGCACAAACAACATTCGTCCGCCATCCAGAGCAGGGATGGGCAACAGATTAAAAACACCAATGGAGACGGTCAGGATGCCAATCAACTGCAAGGTGAAGAAACTGGGCCGCTGGGGTTCCGCTGTGCTGGAAGAAGGCTCCACGGGAGCGGTACGACTTTCCACATCGCGGCTGACTGCCTGGTTGAACATGTCGTAAATCCCTTTCAGGCCCACAAAACGACCCTCCTCAGGCGCAATGGAGCCACGCAGGATTTGCGCCGGCAGAGAGAGTAACAGGCGGGCCTGTCCATAGACTTCCAGCGCGCCCACAGGAAGGGCGCTCCAGAAAGAAGTGGCTTTGACCATCAGCGGCGACATGCTGATTCCCAGCGCTCCCTGCTCTGCCGGGCGGTTGCTGGAGGGGGTAGCCGTCAGATTCACGATGGTTTCCCCTCGGCGCACAACAAAGTCAATGGGGCGATCCAGATTGCTGTAAATCAGGTTGTGCAATTGGGTGGGGCTGGTGATCTTTTGTCCATTCGCCTCCAAGACGAGATCGCCAGCTTGCAAACCGGCCTGGGCTGCAGGAGAATTGGGCAACACCTGCGAAATTTCCACCTGTTTAAAGTCGGGGATTCCGATCTGGTAAAACAGCAGGCTGAAAATGATCACACCGGCCAGCAGATTCATCACCGGCCCGGCCAGCAATACGCCCAGTCTC
>JBMFPJ010000389.1:0-1957 GCA_049969175.1 Anaerolineae bacterium
CATGAGGTTTGATCTGCCCGCAGCCGAGCACCTCCCCCGCCGCGCTTACCGCCACCCAAAAACGCCTCCAATCCAGACCGGTGGGATTGATCCTGACCATGCGGATTAATTCCACAATCGCGGCGGAATCCGCTTCCACCGCGGGACGAAGAGAAAATTCAGCCAAGCGCACCTGCCGCTACCAAAATAGTGAAAGAAGCCACAAACCAGTGAATCAGAAATGGATACAAAAACGAGCGCGTTCGCCAGGCAATCCAACCGAAGGCAAAACCGCCGAAAATGGTTGAGAGCGTCTCTACTTCTGGCTTGCCGACGTGCGCCAGGGCAAACGGAACAGCATGTAACCACAAAGCATCTGGTCCATAGCGCCGCGCGTAGCCAAACAAAACCCAACCCCGAAACAGAAATTCCCAGCCGAACAAATCCAATGCCGTGTTCCAGGGCAGGCCGCCAATTTGAGACTGGTAATAGGTGTGCATGGAGGCTGCGCTGCGCGTCACCCACCACAGCAGCGGAGCGATCAAAGCGATGGTCAGCAAGGTCAAAGGGACACCCATCTTCCAATCGCCCAGAGTAAAACCCGCTTCAGCCGGATTCTCGTGAAAGATAAAAATCACAATAAATAGCGGAATCAGCAAATACAAAATTGTGCGATCCAGCCATTTGTAGGGTGTCAGGCGGTGATAATAATCCACCATTAACAGCAAGGTGCTGACGATGGTGATGGTTGTGACTTTCCAGTCAAATCGCAATTTTTCACCAAAAAAGGTTTTCATAATCGCCATTATAGCGGATAAAATTAGGCCATGTCACTTCATGCCACTGTCCGTGTACCTGGCTCAAAATCGCTAACCAACCGTGCCTTGTTGCTTGCCGCGCTGGGGGAGGGCACCACACGCCTGAGCAACGCCTTATTCTCCGATGATACTCATTATTTTGCTCAGGCGCTGAAAGATCTGGGATTCGCTGTACACCTGGACGAAGTTCACAGTGAAATGAGCGTTACCGGCCTGGGAGGAAGGATTCCGGCCCACCGCGCCGATCTTTTCGTTGGCAATGCCGGCACCGCCGCGCGCTTTCTGACTGCATTTTTGACCCTGGGGGAGGGTGAATTCACCCTGGACGGCGACGCCCGGATGCGCGAACGTCCCATCGGCGACCTGGTGATAGCACTCCAACAATTGGGCGCGCATATCGAAGCCCTGACTCCAGCGACGGATCCATCTTTCCTCTCCCTTCCCCTCAAAATTTACGCCCAACACCTGCCTGGCGGGAGGGCCCGTGTGCGCGGCGACATCTCCAGCCAGTTCCTTTCCGCTTTGTTAATGACCGCTCCCTATGCACAATCAACGGTGGAAATCCGCCTCACGACCGCCCTCCATTCCAAACCCTATGTGGCCATGACCCTGGCTGTGATGCGCGATTTTGGCGTCGAAATTGAGAGCGGCGACGACGTTTTTCGGATCGCCCCCGCCAGATATAGTTCGCCAGGCAACTACACCATTGAATCAGATGCCTCGGCTGCATCCTATTTTTTTGCTGCACCGGCCATCTGTGGCGGTACGCTGCGCGTGGAAAACATCACTCGCCGCTCCCGGCAAGGCGATATTGCTTTTCTGGACG
The DNA here is from genome assembly GCA_049969175.1 of Anaerolineae bacterium. GTDB lineage: Bacteria > Chloroflexota > Anaerolineae > Anaerolineales > Villigracilaceae > DAOUAN01. The sequence continues at coordinate 1,624 of JBMFPJ010000389.1, forward strand.
TGCTGGCCCAAATGGGCTGTGAGATCCGGGAAGGAAACGATTACCTCGAGGTATCGGCGGGGGCAACGCTGCGCGGCGTGGACGTGGACATGAGCGACATCCCCGATACAGCCCAAACGCTGGCGGCGATTGCTCCTTTTGCCACAAGCCCAACCCGCATTCGCGGCATCGCCTCGGCGCGCTTCAAAGAGACCGACCGCATCCATGCTACCTGCACCGAACTGACCCGCCTGGGCGTCAAAGTGGAAGAACATCCCGATGGCATGACGATTTATCCCTGCCGGAACATTTTGCCCGCCGCCGTTCAAACCTATAATGACCACCGCATGGCCAT
>JBMFPJ010000390.1:0-1956 GCA_049969175.1 Anaerolineae bacterium
GGCATCTTCAATAGCCTGCACGATTTTGTAATAACCGGTACAGCGGCACAAATTGCCGGTGATGGCCTGTTCAATCTCTTCGCGACTGGGCTGAGGGCGCTCTTTGAGCAGGGTGGCTGCGGACATCAAAAACCCTGGCGTGCAGTAACCACATTGTACCGCGCCATCCTGAATGAACGCATCCTGAACTGGGTGCAGGTTTTCGCCTTGCGCCAGGCCTTCCACGGTGACGATCTCGGCGCCGTGTGCTCGAGGGGCGGGTACCAGGCAAGACATCACCGCTTTTCCATCCAGCAACACGGTACAGGCGCCGCATTCTCCCTCGGCGCAGCCCTCTTTGGTGCCAATCAGGCCGGCTTCTTCGCGCAGCAGACGTAACAGGGTCTTCTCGTGCCCGCTGGTGAAGATGTATTCCTGACCGTTGATGCGAGTCTGGATGGGTTGCTGCGGCGATTGATGGTGGATGGGGGGGGATTTCTGCCCATTGGGCCTTTCCCACAGCAGGACCGGATCACGCGGGAACCCGGCCTGTTCCTGACCATCGCGCAGGAGTCTCAGCCCGCGCGCGGTGACCACGCGCACCATCTCGCGGCGGTAGGCTGCTGAAGCGCGAAGATCGTCAATGGGGCGACTGGCCTGCATGGTCAGCCGGGCGGCCTCCGCGATGATTTCTTCGCTTAATTCCCGGCCGGTAAGGTAGGCCTCTGCCTGGCGGGCGTGGATGATGGTCGGGGCGACCGCGCCGAGCGTGATGGCGGCCGATTTCACGCGCGCCCCCTCAAAGTCCAGCACGAGCGCTACGTTGACCAGGGAGATGGCCTGGGCGCGGCGCAGGGCCAGTTTGATGAAGGTCCCGCGCTGGCTGGGTCGCATCGCCGGGAAGGCAATATCTACCAGCAGCTCATCGGGTTGCATGACGGTCTGGCGTACGCCGGTGTAGAAATCTTGCAAGCGGAGGGTGCGCTCGCCGCGCGGCGAAAGCAGGGTGACTTGTGCTCCCAGCGCCATGAGGGGGGGGATGGTGTCGTTGGCGGGCGAGGCGGTGATCAGGTTGCCGGCCACGGTGCCGCGGTTGCGGATTTGCGGGGCGCCCACTTCCCAGGCGGCGCGGGCCTGGGGGAAGGCGCGTTCCTGGATCAGTTTGGAGGCGGCGCAATGGTTGTGGGTGACCAGGGGGCCGAGGTGGATGACTTCGTCTTCGTCCAGGGTGATGCGATCCAGGTCGGGGATGCGGGTGATGTCGATGAGGGTATCTACGCCGCGGCGCATGCCGCGTTCGAGTTCGAGGATCAGGTCGGTTGCGCCGGCGACGATGCGGGCGCTGGTTCCTTTTTGGGACAGGAGCGCAACGGCCTCATCGAGGGAGGTGACGGTGTGATAAGCGTTCCACATGGTTGCCTCGTTGTGGGTTCGGGGTGGAAGGGTCAGGCGGGGCTGCCGGTGAGGGCTTCGCTGCGGCGGTTGTACGTCTCAACGGCGAGGCGGGCGAGGGAGACGAGGTTACGGATGGCGGCGGGTAGGGCGGTTTCGTCGTTCAGGCTGGCTTCGAGCACGTCCAGGCCGCGTTGAATTTGCTCGGCGAGGTCGAAGAAGGCCAGGTCGAACTGGTAGAGGGATTCCAGTTCGGTTTCGTTGATTTTGATGGCGTCGAACAGGCCGGAGTAGCCGCGCGGGGCGGTGCTGATTTTGTCGATGAAGGTGCGCAGTTGCAGGGCGGCTTTTTCGATGTCGTCCACGTAGGTGATCATGCCGTTACTGACCAGTTCGCTTTGCAGGTTGGAGGTGCGTTTCCAGAGTTCTTCGAAGCGGCGCGCCACCGTTTCGCGGACGAGCTTGTCGGCATCGCGGCGAGTTTGGCGTTCTACGTAGCCATTGAAGCCGGGGATATAGGCAGCCAGTTTTTTGAAGGGATCGGTCTGGCTTTTTACTTTTTCAAAAAAATCGGTCATTTGAGCC
>JBMFPJ010000391.1:0-1952 GCA_049969175.1 Anaerolineae bacterium
TTTTCTTTTGAGTGAACGATCTTACTTCGGTAACATTTTATTTGATAGAACGCGATTCGTTGACAGTTACGTCCCCTCCTTGTATAATATCGTCCGCTTCTGCCCCGGCTGAAGAGTGCTGGGGCGATTGCATGTATCCCCAGCTTCCCCGCTCGTCGGCGCAGGATTTCGGTTCCCGCAGGCGCGTGGCGAAGTGATGACTGGAGTGTAAAGGATGAGATTCGCAATTGTAGAAAGTGGCGGCAAGCAATATCGCGCCGTCGAGGGCGGGACGATTGAAGTGGACCGCCTTCCTGTAGAAGCAGGTGCCCAAATTGACCTGGAACGCGTCCTGCTCGTCGCTGATGGCGAGGAGGTGTTCGTGGGCACTCCCACCGTGAGCGATTTCCAGGTGAAGGCTACGGTGGTGGATCACGTCAAGGGCCCCAAAGTTGTTACCTTCAAGTACAGCCCGAAGAAACGCATCCGCGTCAAGACGGGTCACCGGCAGCAGTACACACGTTTGCTGGTGAATTTCATCGGCAAAGCTGGTGAAGAACGCAAGGTGGCGAAAGCGGATGCAGTGGTAAGCGAGAGCGAATCGCAAGCGGAAGAAACGCCAAAGGCCGGCAAACAGACCAAAGGTCCCAGGAAAGAAGCGAGCAAAGGGGCCGCGAAAGAACCGGCAGCGGCGAAATCGTCTGCGAAGAAATCTACGACTAAGAAATAGTGTGAGGTAGAAATGGCACACAAGAAAGGTGGCGGCTCAAGCCGCAATGGACGCGATAGCAACGCTCAGCGCCTGGGCGTCAAGCGCTATGCTGGGCAATTTGTGCTGGCAGGCAATATCCTGGTTCGCCAGCGCGGTACCAAAATCAAACCCGGTTTGAACGTGATGGCCGGTAAAGACGATACTCTGTTTGCCACTGCGGATGGTGTGGTGTTCTTCGATATTGTCCATGGGCGCAAACGCGTAAACGTCATTCCGGCGGAGGAATAACATGAAGGCTGGAATTCACCCCACTTATTACCCGGCTGCCCGGGTGGTTTGCGCTTCCTGTGGCAATACCTGGACGACCGGCTCGACCAAAAAAGAGCTGCGCGTGGATGTTTGCTCCAAGTGTCACCCCTTCTTTAGCGGTGAATCACAACGCATCATTGACATCGAAGGACAGGTAGATCGCTTTTACAAGAAACTTTCTGCCCGTCAGGCTTATGTGGAGCAGCAAAAGGCGCGCGAAGAATCCCGCAAATCGCCAGCACGTCCTATGTCTGATCTGGAACTCAGCCCCCGTGCGGTGGAAGCCCTCAAAAAGGCTGGCATTGAAACCGTGGGACAGTTCCTCGAGAAGCTGGCTGAGGGCGGTGACGCTGCCGTGTTGGCCATCGCCGGTTTCGGTCAGTCTTCGCTGACGGCCGCCAAGAAGAAACTGCGCGCGTTGGGATATGAAATTCCTCAGGCTGCCTCGGCATAGGATTTTCAGCGACGCTATTCTCAGGTAAACTTGCAGGCAGATGCCAGATGCATCTGCCTGTTTTCATTTGTTCCAAAAGGGAAATTTCCAACAATGAAGCACATACACGGCACAATCGAAGTCATTTGTGGTTCAATGTTCAGCGGCAAGACCGATGAACTCATCCGCCGATTGGTGCGTGCCCGCATCGCCCGCCAGAAGGTCCAGGTCTTCAAGCCTGCTATTGACGTGCGCTATGCCATCGAAAAAGTGACCTCCCATGCTGGCAACCATTTCGATGCTATCCCTGTTGAGTGCGCCGCCGACATCCGCGCTCGCCTGGAGGCCGATACCACCGTCGTCGGCGTGGACGAGGCCCAGTTTTTCGACAGCGAAATCGTAGATGTGGCTCAAGAACTGGCCGAACGCGGCGTGCGCGTCATCCTGGCCGGGCTGGATATGGACTTCCGCGGCGAACCGTTTGGCCCTATGCCGGTATTGATGGCAATCGCAGAGCGG
>JBMFPJ010000392.1:0-1946 GCA_049969175.1 Anaerolineae bacterium
GAAAAAGGCAGATTCATCCGCTTTATGGACAGATGATGAAATCCAGGCGGTGACCGCTCTCAGCGATCAGCTCAGCGGTGCGTTGGAAAGCGCCCGCCTCTATCGTGAAGCCCAATACCGCGCCGAAGCGGAGCGCGTGATCGCCGAAATTTCCAATAAAATCGGTGCAACCATCCAGTTTGAATCGATCTTGCAAACGACCGCGGAAGAACTTAGCCGGGCATTGGGCAATCCAGAAGTATTTATCCAAATTCAACCTATCCAGAGCGCGCCCCGCTCATCCACCCGTTCAGATTGAGCAACTGACGTATGAATCAATTTCCTCTCTCTTCCGAATCCAAAAAGACCATATCATCATCACCGGGCGTTCCCCTGCGCGTCCGCTTGATTGTGGGTAATGCGCTCATTTTGCTGATCGCCACGACCGTGCTGGGCTATTACATTTTCAACCGTCTGCAGGCCAGCAGCGCAGCTCAAGCGGAGCAACTTTATCAAAACATCCTGCAACAAACTCACACGAATCTGGAAGCTACCACAACCATTGAAGCCAATCAGTTAAACGACTTTTTCCGCACCCTGCGTCAAAACATCGTTGCCATTCAGAAAACGACAGAAAATTTGCTGAGCCAGGAAGATGTTTTCAGCGAAAACCTGTTATGGGACGCTCGCCAAAACCTTTCGCGCCTGGCCAATGGCAGTTGGGATAACTCCAACAACGAAACCAGTGCTATCTACGTTCCTGGAAAAAACGAGTTATCTGATTCGCTGGTCCTGGAATTGAACACCTTGAAGCGGCTGGATCATTTCATCCCCGTCCTTCTCCAGGAAAACCCCGATACCATTGCCATTTATTTTGGTAGCGTCAACGGCGCCACGATTTATTATCCCAACATCGATCTGGCGGCTGTCCTTCCCCCAGACTTTGACATCACCCAACGCCCCTGGTTCCTGGCCGCGGCGCCACAGGCCAACCCGAATCGCAGCGCGGTCTGGTCAGTTCCCTATCTGGATGCTGCCCAAAATGGGTTGGTCATCACGGTCAGTGCACCGGTTTATGATCATTCCAAACACTTCCGCGGCGTGATCGCCATGGACATCCAGCTCAACCGTATTACCACCCTCATTTCCGGCATTCAGGTTGGGAAAAACGGTTACGCCCTGTTGCTCGACAGCGCGAACAGAATCATTGCCATGCCTCCTGCCGCTTACGCCGATTTCGGCCTTACCCCTGAGCAGGTTCCCCTGGGTGCTCCCTTCAACCTATCTCAGTTGACGCACGTCTCTCCAAAATTTCCCCGCATTCTGGCTGAGATGAACGCTGGCAAAAGCGGCATTGCCACCTTTTTGCTGCGCGACGCGAACCACTTCATCGCTTATCACCCCATTCCCGAAGTCAATTACAGCCTGGCCGTCATCGCTCCGGCGAACGAATTACTGACCAATGCCATCGCCGCCAGAGAAATTCTGCAAAGTCAATCGCAAAAAATCATCATCCAAAGCATTGCATTGATCAGCATCATCCTGCTGATTGCCCTCCTGGCCACTTTTGGTTTTAGCAATTCCCTGATCGCCCCCCTGAGCGAACTGACACAATCCGCCCAAAAAATCGCCGCTGGTGAATTCGTTGAAGTGCACACAAAAGCCAGAGACGAATTGGGCACTCTGGCAAACGCCTTCAATACCATGACAGCCGCTCTGCGAGACCTGATTCAATCCCTTGAACAGCGTGTCGCCGAGCGCACCGCACAACTGGAGAACGCCCGCCTGCAAAGCGAAAAACGCGCCCAGCGGCTCGAAGTCATCAGCCAGGTCAGTCGCGCCATTTCCCAGGAATCGAACCTCGACAACCTGCTACCCTACATCACCCAACTGGTCAGCGAAAGATTTAACTTCTACCACGCAGGTATCTTCTTGCTCGATGACGATAGACAATATGCCGTCCTGCG
>JBMFPJ010000393.1:0-1946 GCA_049969175.1 Anaerolineae bacterium
CCGAGATTGCCAAAATTTTGAAAGAAGAAGGCTTTCTGGAGTCTTTTGAAGTGGTGGATGGTGAGCGACCGACGCAAAAGATTTTGCGCCTGAAGATTAAATACGTGGGCGAACGTCGTCAGCGCCGCCCGGTGATCAGTGGTCTGGAACGTGTGAGCAAACCTGGTCGCCGCATTTATGCCAAAAAGAATGAAATCCCCTGGGTCCTTTCGGGGATTGGCGTTGCCATCCTGTCCACGCCTAAAGGCGTGATGACCGGCGCACGTGCCCGTCAACTGGGCGTCGGCGGCGAGATCCTGTGCAAGGTGTGGTAGGAGGTTAGCGTGTCTCGCATTGGTCGAATGCCAATTGAAATTCCCGCTGGCGTGCAGGTAGATCTGCAGGGCACCAGTGTACGTGTCAAAGGGCCCAAGGGAGAACTCCAACGTGTGTTTTCGCCGTTGATCGGGTTGAAGATGGAAAACAACCAGATCATCGTCACACGCAATTCCGACGACCCCGCCGAACGCGCCCTGCATGGCACAACGCGCGCCGTCTTGTCCAACATGATCACGGGCGTGAGCAAGGGCTTTGAAGTGGTGCTGGAAGTGGAAGGTGTGGGTTACCGCGCTGAAATGGACGGCAAAAACCTGATGCTCTACGTTGGCTTCTCGCATCCGGTAAAAGTCGAACCGCCGGCTGGAGTAACCTTCGAGGTAGACCAAAAGACCCGTCAAATTAAAGTGATGGGCTTCGATAAAGAACTTGTCGGTCAGGTGGCAGCCAATGTTCGCAATGTGCGACCACCGGAGCCGTATCATGGTAAAGGGATCCGATACGCGGGCGAACGTATCCGTCGCAAAGCCGGCAAGGCTGGGAAAGGAGCCAAATAAAGAATGGCTACGAAAACTCGTTCTGAAGCTCGTATTCGGCGACACATCCGCGTGCGCAAGAAGGTATTTGGTACCCCACAGCGCCCTCGCTTGAATGTATTCAAGAGCCTCTCGCAAATTTATGTTCAAATCATTGACGATGTGGCTGGACATACCCTGGTTTCAGCCTCTACCGTCGATCAGGAATTGCGCGAGAAAATGAAAGGCCTGAAGAAATCTGAACAGGCCAAACTGGTCGGCCTGGCCGTAGCTGAACGGGCCAAAAGCAAAGGCATTACAACGGTCGTCTTTGACCGGGGTGGATACCGCTACATTGGTCGCGTCAAGGCGTTAGCGGATGGCGCTCGCGAAGGCGGCCTGCAGTTCTAGGCTTGATTGGAGCAAATATGTCGGAATACGAATTTACCGAACAGCAATCATACGAATCGCAGGATGTTTTTGAGGAGCGCGTCATCGAAATCGCCCGTGTTGCCAAGGTCGTCAAAGGTGGGCGCCGCTTCCAATTCCGCGTCACCGTTGTGATCGGGGATAAGAAAGGCACCATCGGCATGGGCGTCGGAAAGGCCAATGCCGTCCCGGACGCGATGCGCAAAGCCTCCGAGCGCGCCCGCCAAGATCTGCGCGTGATCCACCTTTCGGGGACGACCATCCCCCACGAATCACTCGGACGGGTAGGCGGGGCGCGCGTTTTCCTGAAGCCCGCCTCCCCCGGTACCGGCGTCATCGCCGCCGGTGGTGTGCGTGCTGTGCTCGAAGTGGCCGGCATCCGCGATATCCTGACCAAATCCATGGGCAGCTCCAATGTGTTGAACGTTGTTACGGCGACCTTCCAGGCGCTGGATCAGCTGAAATCGCCGCAGACAGAAGCCGCCCGTCGTGGCAAGAAAGTGGAAGACCTGCTGCCCTTCTGGGAACGGAGGAAACAGCATGCCTAAGAAACCCTCCACCAAAACCATTCGCGTCACCCTGGTGCGTAGCCCCATTGGCTTCTCCAAAGACCAGAAGGCCACCGTCCGTGCCCTCGGTCTGCGCCGTATGCACCAGACGGTGGAACACAAAGACACCCCCGCACTG
>JBMFPJ010000394.1:0-1925 GCA_049969175.1 Anaerolineae bacterium
CGAGGGGATGGCGCTGAGCGGGGAGAACGTGCAGGCGCTCAGCAGGGTGACCAGGGTGAGTAGTTTAAACCAGATAGAACTTTTCATGCTTCACCTTTATCCGACCTGTTCGCCGTGCAGAATGCGTGCCGAGACAGGGCAGGAGTAGCTCAAAAATGTTTGACAGTTTTTGGGAAGATCGGTCATGGGTTGGAGTTCCAATTGGCGTAAGAGACGAATCAGATGACAGAGCGGCAGGCCCATCACGCTGGCGTAGCAGCCGCTCATGCTTTCGACGGGTTGGAAGCCGGGGTGTTGGATGGCGTAGGCGCCGGCTTTGTCGAGCGGATCGCCGCTCTGGACGTAGGCTTCGATCTCTTCGTCGGTGTAGGCGCGCATGGGCACGGCGGTGATGCACAGGTCGCTGAGCAGGGTGTGATCGGCAAGGCGCAAAACCGCCAGGCCGGTGTAAACCTGATGCGTGCGGCCGCGCAGCCGGCGGAGCATGGCTGTCGCCTCACTCAGGTCGGCGGGTTTGCCCAGGATGGTGTTGCCATCTACCACGGTGGTATCGGCAGCGATGACGATTTGATCGCGATGGGCAAAATGAGCCGCGGCCTGGACTTTGCTACGCGCCAGGCGGAGAACGTATTCTGCCGGGGCCTCATCGGGTAGGAGGGTTTCATCCACATTGGGGACAGAAACGTTGAACATCCAACCGCTAAGCGATAACAGCTGCCGTCGCCTGGGAGAATTTGAGGCCAGCAGGAGTAATGTCTTTTCGGTCACGGGCAGGATTCTAACACAGTCCGCTGGTTGGGCTGGCAGAGGAACTTTGTCTCTGGCAGGCTGTGGTGGGGCGAAGTAAAATGTCTGCAAAAATCTGTCCAGTCTGGAGGTGGCACGATGAAGGAACTGCAAGATCGCATCTTGCGCGAGGGGAAAAACCTGGGCAATGGCATTTTGAAGGTGGATGGTTTTATCAATCATCAAGTGGACCCGGTGTTGATGGATGCCTGCGGGCGGGAATTTGCTCGTCGTTTTGCTGCCATTGGGGCGACGAAGGTGCTCACTGCGGAGATCAGTGGCATCGCTCCGGCGCTGGCGACGGCTTTTCACCTCAAAGTGCCCGTGGTATATGCGCGTAAGACCAAGCCGATCACCATGCCCGATCAGGTCTATCTCACCCTGGCGCCTTCGCATACGAAAGGGCGCATGGTGGAGCTGATCATCTCGCCGGAGTACCTGGCAGGCGGCGAGCGAGTGTTGATCATTGACGATTTTCTGGCCAGCGGGGCGACGATTTTGGGGCTGGTTCGCCTGGCCGAGGCTGCCGGCGCAACAGTGGTGGGCATTGGGGCGCTGATTGAGAAGTCTTTTGAGGGAGGGCGTGCTGCGCTGGAAGCCCTGGGTGTGCCTATCGAATCGCTGGCGTGCATTACGGTGATGGAAGATGGCAAAATTGAGTTCCGTGAGGATGGAGTTTCATGAGCGAAGCATTGGCAATTTTGGATTTTGGTTCGCAATATGCGCAACTCATTGCCCGACGGGTGCGCGAGGCGCAGGTATATTGCGAGCTGTTTCCCTGGGATGCCCCGCAGGAGCAAATTCTTTCCATTCGCCCAAAGGGATTTATCCTTTCTGGGGGGCCGAAATCGGTGTATGAGCCGAATGCGCCGTACATTCAGGATTTCATCTTGCAGAGTGGCCTGCCCATTTTAGGAATCTGCTATGGGATGCAGGCATTGACCCATGCTTTGGGCGGCCGGGTGGATGCCTCAGCGCAGCGGGAATACGGCCCGGCGGAGATTCACACCCTTGTGCCGCATCCCATGCTGGAGGGGATTCGCCAGGTGTGGATGTCGCACGGGGATCGTATTACCCAAATGCCCCCCGGTTTTGTTGCTCTGGCGCGCTCGGCAAACTGCCCAGTGGCTGCTATGGCC
>JBMFPJ010000395.1:0-1899 GCA_049969175.1 Anaerolineae bacterium
TCGGCGCGCCAGGGATGGCGTAGCTGGAAGGATTGTCCCAGCCGACGATGACGCTCATTCGTGGGATGCCCAGACGATAGGCCTCGCGTAACAGATAGCGATCCAGCCGCCAGCCGGGCGTGGAGGCGATGACCAGATCGGGCTGGTAGCGCGCGAATAGATCGGCATACAGCCCGGGGTCCGGCGTGAAGCGCAGCTGGGCGCGCACCAGGGCATGTCGTGCCGCGGCGGAAGACCTCAATAGCAGAATCGCCAGCGCGGCCGGAGTCCAGATTCCCAGACGAAATTTCCAGGAATTTTCCTGCCATACTTCCCAGATGTGGCTATCTTGCGCTTCGGTATTGATGCGCCACGAACCGCCCACACGGCGCAAATAAGACGAGAGCAACCATTGCAGGCGCGGCTGCACTTTTTGGGCGTAGGCATTGGCCTGTTTCAGGCGCAATCCATCAAAAGTCAGGCCAGGACGGGCAAATTTTTCAGCCAGACGGTCTTTGATCTCGTCATCGGTGAGCAGAATGACCTCGACGCCCGCATCCAGCAACGTCGGAATGACATCGCTTTGCAGGAAGTAAATGATCGCCATGCCGTGATCGGCAGAGATGAAAACGCGTTTGCTCATGAGTAATACCAGTTGAAAATGCGATTGTAAATGGCCAGCAAAACCTTTTTGAGCGGCGCAAATTCTAGCAGGCGGCGCCCCAGTCCTTTGCGCCGCGGCGGACGCTTTTTAAGTTCGCCGCGCAAATCGCCCAATGTGTTCGACATGTTCATCGCCAGCGGCTCAGCGACCATCAGGCGCAGCAAGCCGGCTTCGTTCATCCGCTGATCCAGCTGCCGCACCTGTCCCATGGGGCGATCCATGTCGAAGGGCAAAAACTGCTGCAGGGTGCGCTTCCAGGCGGTGAATTGCCAGTGCGAAGCGCCGGCCATGGCGGTCAGCCCCTGATACTGGATGCGCCAATCGCGGGTTTCGGCATACACCTTGCGATTCTCCTCTTCGCTCTGGCCGAGCGAAAGGTTGAATTTCAGAAACGTTTCCCACGGGATGAATTGACCTTCCTCCAAGGTCGCGTGCCCTCGCGCCCATTCCAGGGTGGCTGTGTAAAATTCTGGCGGCGTGCGAAAGGGCCGTGCCGTGACCATGCCCACGTTCGGAAAGGCCTCCAGCAAGGCGACCGAAGCCTTCAGCCAACCAGGGAAAAACAACACATCACTATCGGCGTAGGCGATGATTTCCCCCGGCGCCCCGCCAAAGATCACATTCCACGCCCCGCCTTTGCCAATGTTCTTTTCGGAAAGGATCAAATACTGAATGCGCCCCTCTTCCTTTTCCTGGATCAGATAATCGCGCACCTCGGCACACGAACCGTTATCGAAGACCAGCAAATCAAAGGGCAGCCCGGCGTCGCGGCGTGCGCTTTCCAGGCACACCTTCAAAACATCCAGGCTCTCGGCGTAAAAGCCGCTCAAAAACGGAATGTAATTTAACACTGCAACGGTGATCCGCTCTGGTCGGGCCACCTCCTTCACAAATTTCGCCGGATTTTGACCTTTACGCATACTTCTCCAGGATTTTTAGCATCGAATTTCGCGAATTTACTTGTTGTGCATCGAATTTCACGAATGTTCCAAAAATTCGCGGCATTCGTGGCATCCGATGCAAACAAAAAGAGCAATGCGACAGCCATTTTACCCCATCCGTCGCTGGACGCAAATCGCTATATAATCAAAGAAACGCCCTACCATCCCCTGCATTCGGCATGCCATTCAAAATCGTCTGTATTGCATTCCCGTTGACGAATTTGCCTGAAAATAAAAGAGAGAAAAATGACTCGTCCCCCGCTCCTGCTTTTATTCGTAACCCTGAGCCTGATCCTGGCCCTGGCCTGTTCCCCC
>JBMFPJ010000396.1:0-1894 GCA_049969175.1 Anaerolineae bacterium
CTATCGCCAGCGCAACGTCGCCGCCCAACTCACCGATCCGCACTCCATGCTTCAGTTCACCCGCGCCCTCATTCGCCTGCGCCGCGAACACGAAGCCTTGCGCCGCGGTGAATTTGTAGCCCTGACGCTGCAACCGCAGGATAGCCTGGCCTACCTGCGCCGAATGCCTGGTCAGAGCATCCTGGTCGCCCTCAACTTCAGCAATCATCCCGCCCGTATCCCCCTGCCCCAAACCGTCTTGCGCCGCCCGTGGACCCTGCTCCTCTCCACCCATCGCGAAAACGCCCCCGATATCGCCAGTAAAGGCCTGCTTCTCGCGCCCTACGAGGTCTGCCTGCTGAAAATGCCCTGAGCCCCGGCGAGGGAGAGATAGCAGAAGGGTCTTTTTGCAGTAAACTCACTGCTGGAATGCCTGCTTTTCCCTACATTCCTGGCACCCGACCTGCCAACCCGGGACCACTGGCTTCTTACCTGCCACCGCTGGAAGAGGGTACCGTCGCTACCTGGCTGCAGGCACACGTTCCACGCGGCGTCTGGTTGCTGGACCCTTTTGGCATTTCGCCGCGCCTGGCGGTAGAAGCCGCTCGCGCTGGTTATCGTTTGCTGGTAACCGCCAACAACCCGATTACCCACTTTTTACTTGAAGTTGCCGCTGCCGCCCCCACTGAAGCCGACCTGAAAGCCGCGCTGGCCGAGCTGGCCGCCTCACGCAAAGGGGATGAACGGCTGGAAACTCACATCCAATCTCTCTACCTGACTCCATGCGCCCATTGCGGCAAAGAGATCCCCGCCCAGGCTTTCTTGTGGCACAAAGGCGCAGACGCCCCCTACGCCCGCATCTACACCTGCCCCCATTGCCAGGATTCTGGCGAACGCCCTGCCACCCCCGCCGACGCTGAACGCGCCGCCCAAATTGCCCGCACCATTGCTCTGCATCGCGCCCGCGTTCTGGAACGCGTGGCTCCTCTGGATGACCCCGACCGCGAATACGCCGAAGAAGCCCTGCGAACTTACCTGCCCCGTCCGCTCTATGTACTGGCCACCCTCATCAACCGCCTGGATGGGCTGGTCACTACGCCAGAGCGCCGTCGCTGGATCACCGCCCTCCTCCTGGCGGCCTGCGAGGCGGGCAGTTCACTTCATTCCCCCGAACGCCCTCGCCCCAAAAGCCTGAACATCTCCAATCAATTTCGCGAGCACAACTTGTGGCTGGCCCTGGAGGCAGCGATCGGCCAGTTTAGCGAGACCAGTTCCGGCGTCCCGTGCGAGGCGTGGCCGCGAAAAATCGTCGAAAGTGGGGGAATCTGTCTGTTCGAGGGTCGTCTGAAAACGTTGGCCGAGCAAGTCGGCAAAGAAATCCCCATTGCCGCGGTCGTGACTGCCCTCCCCCGCCCCAATCAGGCGTTTTGGACGCTTTCGGCACTGTGGGCTGGCTGGCTGTGGGGGCGAGAGGCAGTGGAGCCATTCAAGATGGCTTTGCGCCGCCGCCGCTACGATTGGGGTTGGCACGCCACGGCCCTGACTTCGGCCTTTCGGCACCTGGCGGGCCTACTGCCGGACAATACTCCCATTTTTGCTCTGTTGGCCGAGGCCGAACCGCCTTTTTTGACCTCGGCGTTGATGGCAGCCAGCACGGCCGGTTTTACACTGGATGGCCTGGCGATGCGGACCGCCCACGACCCGATTCAGATTCTCTGGCGACGCGCTGCCCTCCCCCCAGGCGCAGCGCTCAAAGCGGACCCCGAAGGGGTGCGCCGTGCCCTGGGCCGTTTCCTGGCCGAACGCGGCGAACCGGCAACCTACCTGCACCTGCACGCTGCTGCCCTGAGCGCCCTGAGCGAGGCCCACGCCCTGAAAGAACCTGCTGCCGAAATGGATGAGGGCTTGCGCCAAA
>JBMFPJ010000397.1:0-1884 GCA_049969175.1 Anaerolineae bacterium
CCCGACACTGTTCACACAAAATCGCTTCTGAAGAGAAAAACTGCATCCCGTCCAGCGCAATCAGCAAGGTGTTCCCAGGTGCGCAACAGCTCGTATCCCATCGCTTTCTCCTTTCCTCACAAAACAGGCTTCCTACCCCTTATTTTATCTCGCAGAAATCCGAACAAATGTGCAAATTTAGAATTGCTGGCTGAGCAAATCAGACTTTCTCCAGCTTCGTTCTGATGGTATCTCGATTTTTGGGTAAAAGTGCTGCGAGATATACCCTGCAGGGATTGTGCCACTATCCCCGAATTCTGGTCGCGCCTTTGCCTGCTATTGCCAGAAATTTAAACTGGCAAACGTTCTCTTACTTTTTTTCCAAATATACCCGTCCTTTCCAGCGAACGCCGCGACCGGAAAGCACTTTCCAGGCGGAGGTCAACATCATGGCAGCGAAGACGGCTGCGCCCAAGGGGGTGGTGATTGCCCAGACGGCGGAAATGCCTAACCCCCGTGCGGCTCGTCCGCGGACGATGAGCAGGGTGCCCCACAAAATCAGCGCCTCCACGCTGACGGCGAGTGCCGCCCAGCCGCCACCGCGCAACCACCAGCCAATGCCCAGCACAGGCCAGAGCGGCAAAACCAGAGCCGCAAACACAGCCAGGGTGGCGCCGAAAGCCCCCAATCCCAGCAGGGCAGGTTGTTCGCGCAGACCCAGGTAGATATTTTTGGTCCAACCTTCCCACATTTGCGGCAAGGAGGTGTACATGCGCGTTCGGGCAATGGCGCGTCCATCGGCCAACACCAGATGGTAGCCGTTCCACTTCACCAGCTCTGCCAGGGCTTTATCTTCCACGATCTGGTCTTTGAGGCGAGCATGTCCGCCAACTGCCTGATAGACGCTGCGGCGAATCAGGATGAACTGTCCATTGGCGATGGCATCGCGCCGGTGTGGATCATTGACCCGCCGTGGCGAAAACCCGACAGAGAGAGCCGTCAACACCAGGGGCATGACGACCTTTTCCCAAAATGAAGCGAGGATTTGTTCGGTCATGATGGTGAACAGATCAGCGTCAGTCGAAATGGCTTTCGTGTAGGTGGAGGAGAGCGCCTGAGGGGACAGGAAAGTATCTGCATCCACAAAACACAGCCATTCACCGCGCGCCGCGGCCGCGGCCTGATGTAACGCGTGGGGTTTGCCGGCCCAGCCGGGGGGGAGTTCCGCTCCGTGAATGACCCGAAGGCGAGGATCACGTCGGGAGAGTTCGGCCAAAATTTGAGGGGTGGAATCGTCCGAGCGGTCATCCAAAACAATGACCTCATAGGCCGGATAGTCCTGGGCCAGGGCGGCCTCTATGCAGGCGCGGATGTTGCGCTCCTCGTTGCGGGCAGGAATGCAAACGGAAATGAGCGGCGGGTGGGGCGGGGGCGGCGCAGGCTCGACGACGACGTCGAGGTGATACTGGTTGTGAAGCCAGTAAATGATGAGGATGCCGACAAAGAAGAGGGCGGTGGAGAGGATGAAGTAGGGCATTGAAAAAGTGATCGAACCTTTTGATTGGTGAAGTTTGACTATATGACTCTTACAACCGACCCGCGTTCCGTTTTTTCCACTTCGATGCGCGTGGGGAAGGCGTCTTTCAGTTCGTCGAGGTGGGTGATGACCAGGATTTTGGCGAAATCTTCTTTGACCAGGTTAATCGCTTCAATCAGGCGTTGCCGCCCTTGAGCGTCTTGCGAGCCGAAGCCTTCGTCTATGACCAGGGTTTGTAGCCGGGCGCCTTTGCGTTGGGCAAGCACTTCGGAAAGGGCCAGGCGAATGGCGAAGTTGACGCGGAAGGCTTCGCCGCCGGAGTACATTTCGTAATCGCGCAGGCCCGCACCGTCGCTGATCTGGATGTT
>JBMFPJ010000398.1:0-1880 GCA_049969175.1 Anaerolineae bacterium
GTCGGGCGAATTTCAAGATCCATCATCTCACACACCGGCGAAAATTCTCAAGGAGCAACCACCCGCACCAGGATCACACAAGGCGGCAGCGACTTGCCCTGATTATCGGTTGCTACCAGGCGCAATTGATAATCACCAGGGATCAGGGTAATCGTGTTCCAATTTCCCAGGGATTCATTGTGTTTGATTTCGGTGCCGGCAGCAATCGTTGCCCAGGTTTCACTGCCACGCGGTGCGACCTCGTATTTATAAAAGCCAAAATTGGGCACATTGACCGTGCCAACGATTTCCACCTGTCCTTTCACTTCTGAACCGGCTTTTGGCGAAGTGATATTTAATTGCGGCGTGCAGCCAGAAGAGGCTGCATCTGCCGGCGGGAGTGGGGTAGTGGCCATTTGGGTGGCCAGTTCAGGCGAAATCGTACCTGGCGGCGTAGCCAGCAAGTTGAGGGTCGGGGTAGCAGCCAAAAATTCGGCGGGGAGGGAGGGAAAGACAAAAGAGGCCAGGAAGGTTTCGGCGCAAAACAACACCACAATCAGTGTGCTTACCGCAACCGCCTGCCGCAGCCGCCGCATGGAAATTTCGCGTTCCAATTGAAACACGGCTTGTTGCCATTCCTGCCAGGCACGCCAGGCCCAGCGGAAGGCAAACAACCCACCCAAGGCAAGGACAAGGTAAATTCCCACCTCATTAGAGGCTAGAAAACGATAAAAAGCAGCCATCTCTCCGCTTGCCTACAAGCGGCGCAACACGCCGCGGATGATGGTTTCCATTTTGGGAGTAATAACTTTGCCCGCCTGAATGACCTCTTCGTGAGTCGTAATGGTAGAGCCATCCAGGTTGGCTTTGTTGCTGATGCCCGAAAAGCCCAGCACGCGCATATTGCCATGTCGGGCCACAATGACTTCTGGCACCGTAGACATCCCCACGGCATCAGCGCCGACGGCGCGCAGGAAACGCAGATCTGCAGGAGACTCAAAGGAGGGGCCACTCAAGCCAGCATATACTCCCTCACGCAAGAGGATATTATGCTCACGGGCGACCTGGCGAGCCAGATCGCATAATTGACGATCATAGGCCTGGCTCATATCCGGAAAACGCGGGCCGATCTCATCCAGGTTGGGGCCAATCAATGGATTGGCGCCCATCATAGCAATCAGGTTGAGGTTGTCGGTGATGAGCATGAGATCGCCGGGCTGAAATTCCGGGTTAATGCCGCCAGCAGCGTTGGTGACGATCAGTGTAGAAATCCCCAAACGTTGCATGACGCGAATGGGCAAAGTCACCTCGGCCATGCTGTAGCCTTCGTAAAAGTGAATACGTCCTTGCATGACGAAAACGATCTGCCCTTCCAACTGGCCAATGACAATCCGCCCGACATGTCCCTGCACGGTGGATACCGGAAAATAGGGCAGATCGGCAAAGGGGATGGAATCGGCCTCTTGCACCGAATCCGCCAGATCGTTCAGCCCCGAACCGAGAATCAGCGCCACCCGCGGCTGGTAAGAGGTGCGAGCGCGCACAGCGTGCGTGACTTCGTCAATTTGTTCAAGTGTAAAATGATGTTGCATTTGTGTACCTGCTCGAAGGAATTTAAACAGGCTCCGCCTCCCCACCGCAAAGCCCTGTTTGGCGCTGGAATTATATCAGAAATCACAATCAGCCTTTGGGGCCGGCTTCCTCTCCCCCGCGTGCATGACGCTGCGCCATCCAGTAGACGGGGAAGGGGCAGGGGCAGGCATGAGCACTGCGACTTTGAGAAAACCCTGCATCATCGCATTCAGCAATTCTAAATTTAGGTGTTGCTTGCTACTGAAGATAAGGGTTGAAGGGGATGGATTTCGCCGGGGCAGGCAAGCCATGCAGGGTGGAAAGTCCCG
>JBMFPJ010000399.1:0-1867 GCA_049969175.1 Anaerolineae bacterium
CGTCACTTCGCCGTTTTCATCGAAGAGCGGGTAGCCGCGCACTTCGACGTAGTAGGCCGAGCCATCGGAGCGGAAGTGGATGTGTTCGGTGGTAGGGCTGACGTTCGACGCTCACGTGTTGCAGCGGGCAGGGATGTTCGTCGCCGCCGCAGGGTTCGGCGCGGCGATGCGTGAGGGCGTAGCAGGTCACTTTGTCGGTGACCAGCCCGAGGTACCGCGCGGCGCGGTTTGCCAGGCGGATGCGGTAGTCTCGCACGTCCACCACGTAAAACGGCGATTGCACGCTGTCAATCACTTTTTGCAGATATTCCTTTTGCTGTTGGAGGGCGGCAGCCGCTTCTTCGCGCTGACACTGGTCGCGCTGGCGCAGCCAGGTTCCCAGCCCGAGCAGAGTGGCGGCGGCGAGGTGCAGTTCTACGCTGACGCCCACATCCAGCCCGCTGCGGTAGCGCAGCCACTCCATCAGCCAGGCCGAAAGGGTTTGCAGCGCGGCAAAGGCGATGTATTGGCGCAGGTCGAGCAGGAGGAATGCCATCACCAGCCCGAACATCAGCCAGACTTCCATGGTGGCGCCCAGTTCCATGCCTTCGCCAAAGGCGATGTCGAGCAGGATGTCGAGCGTCCAGCCGCCGAGCACCAGCCAGACGGCCGGGCGGACGCGCCCCCATTTTGCCGCCAGGAAGCCGCTCAGGGTGAGGGCTGTGCCGCCCAGGATGATGAGCGTCTCGGTGCGCGAGACGGGGTCGAGAGGGGCGAGCAGGTGGCTGATGAGTTCGGGGAGGAAGTAAAACGCCAGGGTCAGCGCGCCGACTGCCAGGGTGAGTCGGGCGCGGTACCAGGCGGGCGTCTCTTTGGAGAGACGCGGGGTGAGGAGACGGTCGAAGAAGGAAAAGAAACGTTGCATGGGCAAATTATAAACTGAGAATTCTGGATTTGTGAAAGCCGGGTCATAGCGCGTTGCCCATTTTCTCTTTTTGCAATCGTTTTTTCTCTAAACCCTTTGCTCTCTTTTCCCCGTTGAGGAGCATGCTGACCGGTCCCTCCTGTTGACTATTGCGCACGTCCCAATAGTTTATAAGCAATTTCATGTAGCATTTGACCGGCCTTTCCTGCCGGGGCGGCCTCATGCAGTGCTTGCAGGGCTTTTTGGGTCAATTCCTCTGCCTGAGCCTGGGCAAATTTCTGCCCGCCCTCGCTGGCAAGCAAAGCCGCAAGCGACTCTACTTCTTCGGGGCGAATTGGCCCTTGCTGCCAGCGCTTGGCAAATTTTTTCTGCTGATTCAACCCAAACAGCACGGGCAAAGACTTTTTCCCTTCTACCAAATCGCTGGTGGTAGATTTTCCGGTGCGACTTTCGTCTCCCCAAATGCCTAAAATATCGTCCTGAACCTGGAAGGCTAACCCCAAATACCAACCAAACTGACGGTAAACCTCTTGCTTTGATTCCGAGGCTCCACCCAAAATAGCGCCAATTTGAGTGCAGGCAGAGAGCAATGCTGCGGTTTTGCCCGCGATCATTGGCCAGTAATCTTCCAATTTCAAGTCATTGCGCTCTTCGTAGTACATATCCAGGAACTGACCCCGAGTCAGGTCCAGGCAGACGTTTTGAAAGACCTCCTCCGTTTGCAAGATGATCTCGGCGGGGTAGCTTTTTTTCAAATCCAGCATGGCCTGATTGGCAAGTACAAACAACGCATCCCCGGCATTGATCGCCATGGGCGCTCCCCATTTTTTCCAAACGGTAGGGCGCCCCCGGCGCTTATCGGAGTGATCCTGAACATCGTCGTGAACCAGCGAAAAGTTGTGAAGCAGCTCGATTGCTGCAGCGGCAGGCAGGGCCGGGGTCCAGTTTGCTCCGCAGGAGGCC
>JBMFPJ010000400.1:0-1844 GCA_049969175.1 Anaerolineae bacterium
AGTCTTCGAATTGGCTTCCATTGCTGTCCATCCCGCCTTTCGGCAACAGGGAGTGGCTCGTGCCATCATTGAACGCCTGCTGGCTGAAGGGCCGCGCCCGCTTTATTTGATGTGTCGCTCCTCGCTGACGCCGTTTTATGAGAAGTTCGGCTTTCGGGTTTTGCCACCCGCTGAGATGCCCCCTTATTTTCAGCGCATGGTTCGCCTGACCGTCCTGCTCCAGCGGCTGGCGCGCTCCGTGGACGGGCTGGCGGTCATGAAAAAAGAATCATGAATCATGAGAATTTGCTCTCACTTTTACAGAACCGTTGCTTTTTGATGGGCAGGCGTTAAAATAATAATATGCGACCAGTAATATATGTTTTGATTGGCCTTTTGGCGGGTTTTGTGCTCTCCGGAGCGCTGTTGT
The DNA here is from genome assembly GCA_049969175.1 of Anaerolineae bacterium. Lineage (GTDB taxonomy): Bacteria > Chloroflexota > Anaerolineae > Anaerolineales > Villigracilaceae > DAOUAN01. The sequence continues at coordinate 410 of JBMFPJ010000400.1, forward strand.
TGACCACGCGCCCGCCACAAGGGGAAGCGGTAGTTTTGCAACCTGCACCCACGCGTCCCCCTATCGTCGTTCACGTGGTGGGGGCGGTGCCCAAGCCCGGCGTGTATGAATTTTCCCCGGGAAGCCGGGTGCGCGATGCGGTTGCCGCGGCAGGTGGTTTGCTGGCGGAGGCCGACCCGGCGGCTCTCAACCTGGCGGCCATGCTGGAAGATGGTCAACGCCTGGAGATTCCCTACCAGGCCGCCGCCAAACCCACCTCCGCTTCGACGCAAGGAATCAATTCGGAATCCACAGCTTCGTCTGATCTGATCAATATCAACACCGCCACGCTCGAAGAGCTGGATTCCTTGCCAGGTATCGGCCCGACCACCGCCCAAAAAATCATCGAATATCGCCAGCAGCATGGCCCATTTGAGGCCATCGAAGACATCATGAACGTATCGGGAATCGGCCCGGCGACATTTGACAAAATTAAAGATTTAATCACCGTCTGATCAGGGGGATTTTTCCCCAGGTGCTTATGCCCTTTGACCATTTTGCGTTGATCGCTCCCCTGTACGAGCGAATTGGATCGTATTCTTCGTTGAACGAAATGCTGGTGCACGCGCGGCTTCCCGTATCCGGGCGTTTACTGGATGTGGGGGGAGGCACGGGCAGAGTCGCCGCGACGTTGCGCGAAGCAGCCGATGAACTGGTGGTGGTGGATGTCTCCCGCCACATGCTTTCCTACGCCGCCTCAAAGCCCGGACTTTGGGCGGTCGCGGCGGCCTCCGAGCGCTTACCCTTCCCCGATGCTTCCTTCGCTCGCGTGATCATGGTGGATGCCCTGCACCATGTGGCCGATCAGCGCAAAACCGCTGACGAACTCTGGCGAGTACTTCAGGCCGGCGGGCGGATTGTTATCGAAGAACCGGACATCCATAACATTTGGGTCAAAGGGATTGCCCTTGTCGAGAAATTATTGCTCATGCGCAGCCACTTTCTGGCTCCTGAACGCATTGCAGCTCTGTTTCCGGCAGCACAGGTACAGGTGATTTGCACCCAGGCCACTGCCTGGGTGATCGTTGAAAAAACCCAATAATTTACTAGAAAAATATCATAAATATTGACATATTTTGTCCGCTCTGCTATAATGCGCCCATCCGGGCGAAGCCCGCAAAAAGCAAAGATTTAGGAGAATTTATGTCCGATTTAGTCATTAACAATCTGCACGTCAGTGTAGAAGGCAAAGAAATCCTTAAAGGTGTCACGCTGACGGTGAAGCAAGGCGAAGTCCATGCGATTATGGGGCCGAACGGCACGGGAAAATCTACCCTGGCTTATACGCTGATGGGCCATCCGAACTACACCGTCACAGAAGGGGAAGTGCTCTTCAAAGGTCAAAATGTCCTTGACCTGGAACCCGATGAGCGCTCCCGGCTGGGGTTGTTCCTGG
>JBMFPJ010000401.1:0-1839 GCA_049969175.1 Anaerolineae bacterium
GCTTTCGAGTTCCTGGGTGAAGAGACCCTTGCCGCCGATTTCGGGCAGGGGTTTATCCAGGATTTTGTCGCCCTGGGTGGTGATGATTTTTTCCTCGCAGGTCAGGGCGGGATGGATTCTTTGCAGGGCGTGTATGACCCACTGGGTTTGCCAGCGGGCGAGGGCGGAAGGACGCGTGGCGAAGAGGAGTTTCATAGGCGGGTCGTCGGGTTAGTCGGCGGCGGTGGGGAGGGGCGCTGCCGTTTGCGAATGAGAGGGAACCGGGCAGGGTTCATTGGAGAAGGCGCACAGGCCGTCGTGGTTCAGCCCAAAGAGGGTGCGGGTGACGGTGGCATACTCTGGTGCATGAGGGCAGGCCGCTTCGGCGCGCAGACGCCGGGTGGGGAGGTCTAGCAATTTTTTTACCAGGGCTTCGCTCATCGCGGCAATGCGCTGACGTTCGCTTTCGCTCAGGTTGGGCAGGCGGCGCAGCGTCTTCTCCAGTTCGGCGCGGCGGATTTGTTCGGCCTGCTGGTGCAGGTCGGCGATGAGCGGGAGGAGGTCGAGAGAACGCAGGTATTCGGCGAAACGAGCCAGTTCTTCTTCCAGGATGCTGCGCACGCGTGGCGCTTCAGCGAGGCGCTCGGCCAGGGAGTGTTCCAACTGGGCGTTGAGGCTGTCGATGTCGTAGAGGGTGACGCCGGGCAGCTCGGCGCAGGCGGGGTCAATATCGCGAGGGACAGCGATGTCGATCAGCACCAGGGGGCGAGCGCGCCCGAGGGAGCGAATCATGGCGGCAGAGATCAGAGTGTGCGGCGCACCGGTGGAGGCAATGAGAATGTCGGCCTCGTTCAGCGCCTGGGGCAGGGATTCGAATGTGGAGGCCTCGGCGTTCCAGCGTTCGGCCAGGATGCGGGCGCGCTCCAGGGTGCGGTTGATGACGCGAATCTGGCCGGTGCCGCGCTTGCGCAGGGCTTCGACGGTCAGTTCGGCCATTTCGCCGGCGCCCAGGATGACGACGTGGGCGCGGCGGAGGTCGCCGATCACCTTTTCGGCCAAGGCAGCAGCCAGTGAGGAGACCGAGGCCGGGTTGCGGCTGATGGCCGTCTCAGTGCGGGCGCGTTTGCCCGCGTGGATGGCTGCCAGGAACAGGCGATTGAGCGTGGCGCCGACGGTGCCCTGTCCGCGTGCCAGCTCCAGGGCGCGAGTGACCTGGCCGAGGATTTGTGGCTCGCCGATTACCAGCGAATCCAGACCAGCGGTGACTTCAAATAGATGGTGGGCTGCTTCCAGATGGTGATAGTGATACAGGTGGGAGTGAAATACCGCGCGGGGTACACCGCTGGTTTCTTCCAGGAAAGCCTCCAGGCTTTCTTCGGCTGGCTGGCTGGAGGCGGTGTACAACTCCGTGCGGTTGCAGGTGGACAGGATGATCAATTCACTTAGCATCTCACTGCCTGGTCCACACCCCAGACGGGCCAGGGCGGCGCGCGCCTGTTTTTCATTAAAAGCGAGTTGCTCACGCAATTGCAATGGCGCAGTGTTATGGTTGAGTCCGACGCAATAGATGTGCATGAAATGCCCTTGTAACGATTTTTCTGCGCCAACTATAGCCGGAGGGAAAGCAAATGGGTATGTAAGTTTGCAAAAGTTTAAATGAGATTTTGTTAAAAATTTCACTTACGGCCGCTGTTGGGGTACTTGTTGCAAAGTGCCAAAGTATTCAGCAAAAAATGCCTGAGATTTATGACGAATTTGCAAGAAACAATATCTTCGCCAATGATGTTATGCACTTTTTCCGTAGCGCGACATTCATGTCGCTTTCGCTTGCAGAATAAATTCCGCGCTACGCGGAGGGTT
>JBMFPJ010000402.1:0-1819 GCA_049969175.1 Anaerolineae bacterium
CAGGGCGTCTTCGAGTACGTCAACCCGGCCTTCGAGCGCATGACGGGGTACACCCGCGCAGAGGTCCTCGGGCAAACGCCGCGCCTGCTCAAATCGGGTCAGCAGCCGCCGGAGTTTTACGCCCAACTGTGGCAAACCATCCAGCGCGGCGAAGTCTGGCAGGGCGAAATCATCAACCGCCGCAAGGACGGCTCGCTCTACTGGGAATTCCAGACCATCGCCCCTGTCTCCGCCAACGGCAACATCACCCATTACGTCGCCATTAAACTGGACATCACCGCGCAGAAGGAGATGGAAGAGCAACTGCGCCAGGCAAAAGAGACCGCGGAAGCCGCCAGCGCCTTCAAGAGCCGTCTACTGGCCAATGTCAGCCACGATATGCGCACCCCATTGGGCGGAATCATTGGTTATGCTGAGATGCTTAGCGATGGCGCCTTCGGGGAACTGTCGGCCAAACAACAGGAGATCATACAAAATATCTCTGAAAGCGCACGCCGTCTGAATGATCTTATCCGCGGCATGTTAACTCGCGCCGAGCTGGAAAGCGGGAAACTACGCATACAAAAGCGTCTTTTTACGCCGACTGATCTTTTTAAGGCCTGTGCTACTCATGAAGGAATTGCTCAACGCAAAGGATTAACTTTCCAGATGGAAAGCGACCCCTCGCTGCCGGAGGCTTTGTATGGCGATCCATATTGGTTGGAACAGATTCTGGTCAACCTTGTGGACAATGCCATCAAATACACGTCTTCGGGCGGAGTTTGGTTGCGCTTACGCCGTGTAGACGATGCGCACTGGGAAATTGAAGTGCAGGACACTGGACAAGGGATTCCGAAAGATCTGCACGAGCGTATTTTCGAGGCCTTCGAGCAAGCCGAAAACACGCCAGGGAAACGAATTCAAGGTGTAGGGTTGGGTCTATCTATTGTCAAAGAACTGACCCAACGTCTGGGAGGTGAGATTCACCTGCAAAGTGCACCGGGCGTGGGCAGCACATTCACGGTGATTTTCCCCATCGAGGAGGTCGCTTATGCTTCCTAAAGCCATCATCCTGGAAGACGACGCCGCCCAGTGTGAAATTTTCACAGCTGCAGTGCGCAAAGCCGGTTATGAAGTACTTTGTTTTAACGATGGTGAGCAGGGATTGGAGTATCTGAAAACCAATACGACGGATTTGATCGTCCTTGATCTGCACCTTCCTGGCCTGGGGGGCGAGCATATCGCCCATGCGCTGCGGAAACTACCGCATTTGAGTCGAGCGCGTCTGATTTTAGCAACTGCCGATGATCGCCTGGCCGACTCACTCGCTGAATTGAGCGATTTGATCTTACTCAAGCCGGTCAGTTATATTCAGCTGTGCGAACTGGCAGAGCGGCTAAAGCCGTGAAAGATTTCCAGCGCAGATGTTTTGCATTTCGCTATGTGAGTTTTATCACATTGATTCTTCTTTTGCAGAGAGATATTACATTCATGAGGTGCGAGATTACCCAACTTTCGGCATACGACCCCGAAGCCGAGATCACCACTTTTCCATGCAACGCCCTGAAAAGGCATGAAAGTACAGCGCTGAGTGATGAGTGAAAAGCAAGCTTTTGGGCTGGAACACTCCCTGGCAGGCAGGGCTTGCCTTCCAACCGGCTGAAACAACCAGATGAAGGACAGGCACCTGCCCCCGTCAGAGGGTTCTGGCCTGTCTGGATAGTCTGGAAAGGCTGTCCTAGGGGAGCGGAGGAAGAGTGGTGGTAGCGGGCAGAAGCGATGCTACGCTGACGGCTGGGTGCGGCGTGGTGGAAGGGCGGCAATAGGGAGCGCGAAGGTG
>JBMFPJ010000403.1:0-1809 GCA_049969175.1 Anaerolineae bacterium
CCGGCTTGCGCGTCAACCGAACCACGTTGAGCCTCATCGGCGTCGGCGCGCTGCTCGGCCTGGGCCTGCTCGACTTCAAGCAACTGGGCGGCCTGCTCGAAATCCACACCCTCGTCCTGCTCTTCGGCATGATGATTATCAACGCCAACCTGCAATTGGCGGGATTCTTCCGCCTGGCGGGGGCGTCCATCCTCAGGTTCACCCGCTCGCCACGCACCCTGCTAGCGCTGGAAATCCTGGTCGCCGGCGTGCTCAGCGCCCTATTCCTGAACGACACTATTTGCATCATGCTCACTCCCCTTATCGTGGACGTGGCCCTGACGGCCAAACGCAACCCCATCCCCTACCTGATTGCCCTGGCAACAGCCGCCAACATCGGCTCGGTGGCCACGCTCACCGGCAACCCGCAGAACATGATTATCGGCATCGCTTCGGGGCTTTCGTACCTGCAATTCGCCGCCGCCCTCACCCCCATTGCCCTGCTCGGGCTAGGCCTCATCTGGGTCGTGTTGGTGCTGTTCTACCCGCAGGAGTTCCGTAACGGGCATTTTGACCATGTCGAAGTCCCCAACCCGCGTATCTTCCGCCCGCTGCTCATCAAGAGTCTGATCGTCACCGCCGGCTTGCTGCTGGCCTTCATCCTCGGCGTGCCGATGGCCGAAGCGGCTTTCGTCGCCGCCACCGTTTTGCTCTTCACCCGCCGCGTCCACCCGGAGAAGGTAATGAACGAGGTGGACTGGAATCTGCTGGTCTTCTTCGCCGCGCTGTTCATCCTGACCGGCGTCATCGAGTTGAATCACCTGACCGAGGGCATCTTCGCCGCCCTGGCGCCTTTCCTCCAGAAAGGTGCGGCAGGATTTTCGCTCCTCACCGTTGTCATGTCGAACCTGGTCTCCAACGTCCCGGCCGTGCTGCTGCTGCGCCCGGCGGTGACGCATCTCCCCCACCCCGCGGCCGGTTGGCTGACCCTGGCCGCGACCTCCACCCTGGCCGGGAACCTGACTCTGCTCGGCTCGGTGGCCAACCTCATCGTCGCCGAGAGCGCCGCCAAACGCGGCATCAAACTCACCTTTTGGGAATACACCCAATCGGGCCTGGTGATCACCCTCCTGTCGCTGGTCATCGGGATCGCCTGGATTCAACTGTTCATCTGGAAATAGCCTTATACTTTACTTATGCGATTCTCCCCGAAAAAATTGGCTCTGCCCTTTCTCTTGATTTTGGCTTTTACTCTCGGCCTGGTCTTGCGCCTTGCCGATCTCTCTAATCCTCCCTTCGATTTTCATCCCACCCGCCAATTCTTTGGCGCAATTCGCGCTCGCGCCATTTACCAACAAATTGCCCCCAATATTCCATCCTGGCAACGCGACTTGTCAGCGCGCTTCCTGGCTCGCGAGGCTCAGCTCGAACCGCTTATTCTGGAGCATCTTGCTGCCTTTCTCTATCGCTGGACGGGCGAAACCCCGGCAGTCGGTCGCGCTTTATCCGGCATTTTCTGGATCGCTGGCGGTATCTTCCTCTACCTGTTGACGCGCAACCTGACTGCATCCCCCATCGCAGCCCTGGCTGCCCTGCTCTTCTATCTGTTTTTGCCCTATGGCGTGGATGCCAGCCGCTCCTTCCAGCCAGACCCACTGATGATGCTCTTCCTGCTTGCCTTTTGGTGGGCTTTTGATCGCTGGGCGCAACAACCGCATGACTGGCGCTGGGCAATCCTCGCCGGCCTGACAGGAGGCCTGGATATTTACATCAAATTGACCGTTGTCTTCTTCGTCATCGGTGGGGCTATCGGCTTATGGCTGGCGCGCA
>JBMFPJ010000404.1:0-1795 GCA_049969175.1 Anaerolineae bacterium
CGGTAGGTTACATGCAGGAGGTGGAATGGCTGGGAGAAGATGTGTGGTTTGCGCACGCGGTATGGGTCAATGCGCAGGAGATTCAGGTCTTTGCCGATCATGGCTGCGGGGTGGCTCATTGTCCGACCTCGAACATGCGCCTGGCTTCTGGTATTGCCCCCATCAAGGAATACCTGGAAGCGGGGGTGAAGGTGGGCCTGGGCGTGGATGGTTCAGCTTCCAACGATGGTTCGCACCTGTTGGCTGAGGCCCGTCAGGCCATGCTGTTGGCGCGGGTCAAAGAAGGCCTCACCGGCTTTTCGCTTTCCAATGATCCTTCCCGCAAGTTGATGACGGCCCGCCAGGCTCTCTGGCTGGCGACGCGGGGCGGCGCGGCTGTGCTTGGGCGGGGTGACATTGGTTCGCTGGAAGTGGGCAAATGCGCCGACTTCTTTGCCATTCATCTCAACCGCCTGGATTATGCTGGCGCCCTGCACGATGCGGTGGCGGCAGTGATCTTCTGCCAGCCGGTGCGCGTGGATTACACGGTCGTCGGCGGGCGGTTTGTAGTCAAAGAAAGGCAGCTGGTCACTGTGGACGAGGGCCGGCTGATTGAAAGGCACAACCGCGCTGCTCAGAGATTGATCCATGGCTGAAAAACCATAATCCTAGAATCCTCCCGGAGGTGAGCATGAGTTCTTCCCAAGTTACCCGTGCCCTGATTGATGTCGCTGCTGGGCGTGCCCCGGCAGATGTGGTCATTCGCAATGGGACATGGGTCTGTGTTCAATGGGGTGAGTTTATCCCTCACACCGATATTGCTATCAAAGACGGACGCATTGCCTTTGTCGGCGCGGATGCCAGCCACACCCTGGGGAAAGAGACGGTAGTCATTGATGCGCTGGGACGCTACCTGGTGCCGGGCTTGCTCGATGGCCACATGCACGTCGAATCGGGCATGGTCACGGTGACCGAGTTTGTGCGCGCCGTCGCTCCACGGGGAACAACCGGCATGTTTATTGATCCCCATGAGATTGCCAACGTCTTTGGTCTGAAGGGGGTAAAACTCATGGTGGACGAGGCCCGCCAGCAGCCCATTCACGTTTGGGTGCAGGTGCCCTCCTGTGTCCCCTCCGCACCGGGGCTGGAGACGCCAGGTGGGGCGATTGGCCCGGCCGAGGTGGCAGAAGCGCTCACCTGGGAGGGAGTCATTGGCCTGGGAGAGATGATGAATTATCCCGGCGTGGCGCATGCCGATGAAAAAATGCTGGCCGAGATGGCTGCTACTCGCCAGGCGGGTAAGGTGATTGGCGGACACTATGCCAGCCCCGATTTAGGCCTCCCCTTTCATGCTTACGTCGCCGGGGGGGCAGAAGATGATCACGAAGGCACTCGTCTGGAGGATGCGATTGCTCGTGTACGCCAGGGAATGAAGGTCATGCTACGCTACGGCTCCGGCTGGAAAGATGTCGCCGCCCAGGTGGGGGCGATCACTCAACTCAAACTGGATTCGCGCCGCTTCATCCTTTGCACCGACGATTCGCATGCTCAGACGATTGCTCACGAAGGACACATGGATCGCGTTTTACGCCATGCCATTGCCGAAGGCCTGCCGCCAATGACGGCTATTCAGATGTGCACCATCAATACTGCTGAACACTTTGGCCTGACGCGTGAGATCGGCCTGATTGCCCCCGGCCGCTGGGCGGACATTCTGCTGGTCCCCGATTTGCAGGATTTCCATCCTGATCTGGTGATGGCCCGTGGTCAGGTGATTGCCCGCAATGGTCACTGGGAAGTGCCTTTACCCCAATAC
>JBMFPJ010000405.1:0-1794 GCA_049969175.1 Anaerolineae bacterium
CAAAATAAACCTGGGTGGGGTCAGAAAGCCAGGAGCGCGGCGGGGTGAGGCCAATGATCTTCATCAACTGGCTGAGCAAGCCCCAATTGGGGGCATAGACATATTGCCAGATAATGGTCACGGCCACGCTGCCCGTAATCACCGGCAGAAAATAGATAAACCGGAATAAAGACTTGACCCGTTGATGGACGCTCTCCAGGACAACAGCCATGGGTAAAGCCGTGCCTACCGAGAATGGGACGGCCAGCAGAGAGAACAGGAAGGTGTTGCCAATCGCCTGGCGGAAGATGCGCGCTGCTTTGGTGCTGCCGGTGAAGAGTTCAACGTAGTTCCCCAGCCCAATAAAGGGATTGTTTCCCCCCAATCCCAGGAACCAGCCGCCCTCGCGGATGGGGGTGTAGGAGAACAGGCTCATCAGGATGACCCAGACGATGGGGAAGAGGACAAAGACAAACACCCAAAGCAGGATCGGCACCAGTCCCCAGTAGGCGAAGCGCCGCTGAGAAGCGGTCAATTTGCCGCCCTCGTGGGTGCCAATCCACTCCAGCAATGTGCGTTTGAGCGAAAGGTTCATACCTGCTCCTTTTTTGGGGAGTGACTCGCGGCAGGTCACTCCCCAGGTCTGTTTTGAGGCGAGATCAATCTCGCACTACAGCGGATCGAAGAAGACTATTTGGCACCATCTACCATCGCGTTGGCTTCGTCGTGAATGTTCTGCACCGCTTGCTCCGGCGTGATAACGCCCTGGATGGCCTGGATGAGATTGGGATAGATAATGTCGAATTCCAGCTGGCTGGGGTCGACAATATCGCCCTGGAAGATGCCATAAGGCAAAATGGTTACCAGGTCTTTCATGAAGGGATACTTTTCATATAGCCGCGCGTCGTTGGCAACCTGCTTCATGGCCGGGATGGTGCCGGTGGTCAGGTTAAAGTGCAGGGCGTTTTCCGGGTCAGCAGCCATGGCCGCGGCCAATTTCCAGGCGATTTCGGGATGCTGGGTGTATTTGGTCACTACGACGCCCCAACCGGAGACCGAGGTGAACTTATACTCGTTGCCCATGAAAGGCGGCAGTTTGACGTAATCGAACTTCAGGTCGGGATAGGTGATGCGCGCTTCGCCAGCAAACCAGGAACCCAGCACGGCGATGGCGGTCAACTTCTGCGCAAAGGAAGCGCCCACCCAGTTGCTCTCGGCGTTGTAGGTGACAGGGTCCACCACCTTGTCTTTCTGCGCCATGTCCACCATCTTCTGGACGACGGCCAGGGCTTCGGGGGTGTTGAAGTTGAAGTGGCGGCCATCTTCGGCGAAGTACTGCCCGCCCTGCTCCAGAATGCCGGAGAGGAAATAGGTGTAGAGCTGGTCATTGTTGGTGTAGTGCAGCCCGGCCACTTCCATCGCATTGCTGGCGTCAAACTTCGTCAGTTTTTTGGCGTCGGCGAGGACATCGTCCCAGGTTTTCCACTGCGGCGGGTAAGGCAGCCCGGCGGCTTTGAACATCTCTTCGTTAACGTAAGCGCCGCCGTACTCCAGGTTGTACTCAATCGGCAGGCCATACAGTTTGCCGTCATACACGTAGCCGCCCAGCGGGGCCTCAAAGTAGATCTCATGTGCCTGGTCAAGGCTCATCACATCGGCTGGCACTTCCAGCAATTGCCCACCTTTGGCATAGCGAATCCCCATGCCGCCGGGCATCTCGATAATGTCCGCTACCTGACCGGCTGGCAGCGAGGTCTGGATGGTCTGGATGAACACATCCCAGGGGAAGGTCTCGAACTTGACTTCCACGTTGGG
>JBMFPJ010000406.1:0-1764 GCA_049969175.1 Anaerolineae bacterium
ACGGTGATCATCGTGTAGGTCTTGCCGGAACCTTGGGTATGCCAGATAAGCCCCCGCCTTTTTTCCGGATCCCGTGAACGGACCACGACTTTTTCCACAGCGCGCATCTGATGAGGCCGCAACACCGCCTTACTGAGTTCGCCATCTTTGCGCACAAAAAGGATGTATTCGGTGAGCACTCGAACAATGCGCCTCGGAGCAATGAAAGTCTTCACCAATGTTTCAAAATCCCCAGCTTGCTCGTCCCGCCAGTTGAAGAAGAGCTTGCGGGAAAGGCTCCAGGTGGGCCCGTAGAAGAACTTTACCAAGTGCGTCAGGGCAAAAAGCTGAACCTCGGCCATCAGTTCAGGACCCTGCTCGTGGTAGCGACGGATCTGGTCGAAAGCTTCGGCAATACCTTCAAGTCTGGTGGCTGCTTTGGTTTCTACGACGACCACAGGAATTCCATTTACCAAAAGCACCACATCAGCCCGGATAGCCGTGGTGCCGCTTTTGATGCGGAATTCATCGGTGACGTGAAAAGTATTTGCTTCAAGATTCTCAGCATCCAGCAGGCGCAAATTACGTTCACGGCGCTCTGCTTCGACAAAGACGGTTTTTAACCCCTTAAGATACTCCCAAGCTTCGAGGTTACCCTCGATATTAGGCCGCACTCTAACCAGCCGCCCGAGAATCTCTTCGGCCTTTGTGACCGAATCTACCACGCCTGGGTTGAGGCGCTGGAGCTGGTTTATTAGCACCGAGCGAAGCACCGGGCTCTCTTCTCCACCGCGCAGCCTCAGCGCTTCTTCAGGCGGAAGGTAGGTCCACCCTGCCTCTTCGGCATACCGGATGAAGGGGTTTTGAACCGTGCGACGTTCTGAGGCAAGGGTCATGTGTGAACCTCACAGTTTTGGTTGTGCATGGATTCCCGGTCGGGCGATGCCGACGGCCCCTTCAACATCTTCCACAGATCAACGGCCAGAGGGTCAGGCCCCGTGGCATCTGGATTGTATTGATCCAGATGCCAGCGCAAAGGATTTTCTGCAATGTAGCTGCGGATGGCGCCCAGGGCGAGGTCGTCGCGAATGATATGTTCATAATAGTTACGTTGCCATATGGCGTAAACGGATGTGTTTTGGCGGAACCATTTGATGACGCCAATTTTGAAACCGCGCACCACCGATCCAATGGTTTTTGACGTACCGCGTGGCGGCAATGAGGGAGGCCGTCGGGGCAAACGTAGGGGCAAAAAATTTTTCGCCCCTACATTGTTACCATTCCCAACAATCCACAAGATGCCATGCACGTGATTAGGCATGATCACGAATGCGTCCAATTGCACATGCGGAAAATGGGCGGGAATATCCAACCAACATTGTTCGGCGACGCGCCCGGCGTCGTTCAACCGCATTTCCCCATCCACCACGCAGCCGAACAGTGACATGCGATCATGCGTGCAGATGGTGATGAAATATGCCCCCGGTTGGGTGTAATCGTATCCGTTCAAACGGATAGAACGGCGATGGCGACGGAGGGAGTCATAATGGGTCATGGTGTATCCCCCGCCCGCTGGTCCCGTACGGAAGACAAGCCGGTTGCCCCTCTGGATGGTTCTAAAAACCGCGCCACGAACTCCGGCGGCAAGCGGCGCCGAGCGGTCATCAGGTCGTGTAATAGGGTCTTAAACAGAGCCTCGAGGGCATCTTTGCGCCGTTCCTCGGCTTCAATCTTGCAGTCCACCGCCCGCAGCATGCGGGCGATTTCCTGCTGCTCAGGGAGCGG
>JBMFPJ010000407.1:0-1758 GCA_049969175.1 Anaerolineae bacterium
CCTAAAGTTGAATCAGGGAAACTTCGCCGGCGCAATTGGGGCAGGTGCAGACATTGGTTTTGACGGGCAGGGCAGGCTGAATCCCGGTCAGCGCGCGCATGGCGTCCATCACCGCGAAGATTTCGGGGCGGGTGACGCGGTAGTAGATGTTCAGCCCTTCGCGGCGCATTTCCAGCAAACCCGCTTCGCGCAAGACCATCAACTGCTGGGAGATGTACGCCTGACGGTAGCCGAAAACGGCTTCCATGTGACAGACGCATTGTTCGCCGCCCCGCAACAGGTCCAGGATGGCGAGGCGGACGGGGTGCATCAGGGCTTTGTAAAGTTTGGTTTCTTGCTTGTAGATTTCCATCGGTTCACCTATATAGGACTTACACAAAACTTTGCGTAGAGCGCGTTCTCCAACGCGCTGGACAGTAATTGGCGTTAGAGAACGCCGATTACGCGTAAGCCCTACTATATTCAAAATCTTGAATGAGTATACCCCCATCAGAAAATGTGTCAAGCATGAGTTTTGTCAGGATTTTCGAGTGAAAGTGTCATGGCGTTTGTAGGGGTTTTCCTCACACCTTCCGAAAAATCATCCGATTTTTCCCGCTATGGAAGATTTGCCTTTGGGTGGAAAATCAGGCTGGCATGATTGGACGGTTGTCCAAGTCTATTTCAAGAAGGAGAAGCACAATGTCAAATGAGCTGTTAGGCAAGTATGCTTCCGAGGTCTTCGCCGGCCTGGTTGCGCCGGTGGTAGAGGGGCTGGAAATTTCCGCCCTCGCCGCCGACGACCCGCTGGCGAAAGAGGATGTTCTGGTGCGCATGAATCGCGAGTTGAAGCGCGCACTGGAAAAACCTGCCTCGGAACGGCGCTGGGTGATGGTGATTGACCTGCGCCGTTGTATCGGCTGTCACGCCTGCACGGTGGCGTGCGTAGCGGAAAACAAACTTCCGCCCGGCGTGGTCTACCGCCCGGTGTTGATGGAAGAAATCGGCACCTACCCCAATGTGACGATGAAATTCCTGCCGCGCCCGTGTATGCAGTGTGAAGAATCGCCCTGCACCGAAGTCTGCCCGGTGAACGCCACCTATCATAATGAAGAAGGTGTCGTGGTCGTGGATTACGAGCAGTGCATCGGCTGCCGCGCCTGCATCCCGGCCTGCCCCTACGGCGCGCGCAGTTTCGACTTTGGCGAAAACTATGTCGAGCAGCTGCCCGTCTTTGATGGTGTCGTCATCGGTGGGAAAACCGCTGCGGGGTATGAGCATGCCAGCCAGGAGTACGGCGAAGCGTGGAAGCGGGAGAGTCGGCATGAGTCGCCCGTCGGCAACGTCCGCAAGTGTCACTTCTGCCTGCACCGCATCAAGGACGGCATCCTGCCCGCCTGCACGACGACCTGCATCGGGCGCGCCACCTACTTCGGCGATGCTAACGATCCCGAATCGCTGGTCAGTGAGCTGATTGCCCAACCCAATGTCGTTCGGCTCAAAGAAGAACTTGGCACTGAGCCGCGTGTCTATTACATCGTGTAGGAGGCGCATCATGGCTAAAAAAGTCGTTTACGCGCTTGGCGCGCTGGCCCTGCTGGTGGGTTTATGGGGCTTTTATGACCGTCTCGCCTTCGGCGAGCAAAACGTCAACTACGGCTCGGCAGTCGTCTGGGGCTTGTGGGTGGCGATGTACTTCTTCTTCGGCGGAATCGCTGTCGGCAGTTTTTTCGTTGCCGCGCTTGAGTATCTCTTTGAAGTGAAAGCCTTCAGCGGCTA
>JBMFPJ010000408.1:0-1734 GCA_049969175.1 Anaerolineae bacterium
GGATCGTTTTCACCTTTAGGGCGCACAAAACCACCCAATGGCAACCAGTTTAGGGTGAACTCAGTACCGGGATGGACTTCGGTAATTTCCTCATTCAAGTCAATTTCACCCGCCTGTTTGCCAATGATGACAGCCTGGGGTGACGCTTTCGCAGTCAAGGCCTGCCCATGTTCATTCACCACAATTTGTTTTTTCTTGAGAGGATGAGCAGCCGGCGCGCTCGCTTGCTGGAGCAGACTGGTAATATCCAGAGTACGCAAAATCCATTGGCCGTTCACCTGCTGAACGGTGAGCGGAATCACCTGACCGATCAGGCTCGACCAGGGGAGCGGGAGGCCAATCTCCGCGGGAATCTCAATCCGTTTTCCGCTTTTCAAAAGCAGATACCCTTTTTGGCGGTAAAGAGTCAGGGCACGCGGGGGCAAACCAAAGCCAAATTCTTCCACTTCGATTTTGAACAAACGAGCAACGAGAAAGTGCCCGAGCTCATGGATCAAAATGACCCCGGCAAATACGAGCACAAAAACAATCATAGAAAGAAACGAGACACTCATTAGACACCTTTCGAAAATAACCGCCTCGCAGCGATTCAAGCGACTTCTTTTCTGTTTTGGCGTGTTTTCGCTGCCAAAAGACAAGTCAAGGTTACATTATAAACAGAACGGCACAAAGCCGCGTTCTCATTATATCCTCTTTTCCAAGGGGAAAAATTAAGCACAGATGAACCGTGACCGGCTCACACCAGTCGCGCCGCCCCGCCTGGGCCAGCGCGTAAAACGCGCAGCACGCCAGGGAGCGCCAGCAGACGTTTTTCTACCTCTTCAACAAAAGATGCCAGGGTGAGCACATGCACATTCGGGCCAGCATCAACCGTGTAAAACACCGGCAACCCTTCCTTTCGCCAGCGTCGCACCATGTTCATCACCGTCAGGGTAGCGGGTTGCCAGTAAAACAGCGACGGCCGGCTAGTCATCATCACCGCGTGCATCATGTCCGAATCCAGTTCCACGATCTCGGCGAGGGCTTCAAAATCGCGCTGCAAAATCGCCCGGCGACAAACATCCAATCGGCGCGGCGCATCGGCCAGGCGCGCCGCTTGCAACGGACTGGTATCCGCCAGGGCATGTCCTTCGGTGGAACCAGTGGCTTTGTGCTCAGTACTGAGAAGGGTCACACAATCCACCAGATCCCAGTGATCCGGCGAGGCAATCGAAATCGCATAAGAGGTCTCATCTGATTCGCCGGCGAACCACTCGACGAATCCCGCCGGCACCGAGCGGCAAGCAGAGCCCGATCCGTGTCGCGCCAGGATAGACAATTCCCGCTCGCTCCATTCCAGAGCGGCGGCCCGGCTCGCTGCTAAAGCCAGGGCAGCGAAAGCCGCCGCGGAGGAGGCGATTCCCGCCCCGGCGGGGAAATTGTTCTCGCTGATCACCTCGGCCCGGGCATCTATCCCCGCCCGCCTGCGAACTTCATCCAGGATAGTAGAGACACGTTCCAGACCTTTCCCCGTCACCTCCCGCCCGTTGATGATCAATTCATCGAAAGGCAACGAAGGTTGAAAACTGACCGTCGTGCGCGTGAACAGGCCATCCAGGTTCATCGAAAGTGAACCATTCGCTGGCAGGCGTAGGGCTTGATCGCGATTGCCCCAGTATTTGATAAAGGCAATGTTGGGGTGAGCAAGCGCGGTAGCGATAGGATCGGACATGAGATTTTTACCCGAAATCACTC
>JBMFPJ010000409.1:0-1707 GCA_049969175.1 Anaerolineae bacterium
CAGAAAGGTGTTTGATATTTTGTCTATTTCATCCGGTTTTTCTCAATTTTCTTGTGCAACTTTTTCTTTGCGTCTTAGCGGCCTGGCGTTAAAGCAGTTTTTCTTGCCTGCCTTCCTTCTCCACCGCCTCCTGGACCCGCTCGCGGCCAGCCAGGAAACCATCCAGCAGTTTCTTCTCTTTGCTTTCGAGCGGAAGCGTTTCGGAAATTGCCTGCGCCACGCGGTAGAACGCCTCGCTGCGCCCCAAGCCACTTTCTGCCAGCGCTTTGACCATCTCGCCGCGTTGACCTTTCTCCCACAGCAGCAACGCCTTGTGTAGCACGTCAATCAGGTCGCGCGGCTCGTCCAGGTCGTCCAGTTTGCGCCCTTGCGGACCGAGCAGGCGGACAAATTCCTTTTCCTGTTTGATAAAGCCGTTCTTGCCGAATTGCAGGCTCAAATCCAGCCCGCAGGAGTGCGCCAGTTTGTTGGCCTCATCAAATGGCACCAGCGCTTCGCCGTAGTTCCAGCGCCACAGGACGTAGAGGCGCGTCAGCGGCGAGATTTCGCCCTCGCCCCCAGCCCCTCTCCCCACGGGCGAGGGGGAGATGTGCAAAATTTGCCGCACGGCGTAGTTGGTGGCGATGGCGCGCACTTCCTCCAGCAGGCGGTCGGCGCGCACGATGTTGCCTTCGAAATCCATCACCTGCTCATACTTGCCGAAGACCTCGATGGCGGAGCCGATGGCGGCGATGAAGAAATCCGCCCCGCCAATGCCTTCTTCCCAAAGGCGGTGAAGTTTGCTGTCCAGGTGTCGTTGCAATTCAGCACGGACGTCATTATAAAAGCCCGTGGGCTGACGCGGCGTTTTGCGGGCAACAAGGTAGATGGAGGAGGCAAGAGCAGCCGAGTCGCTGGCCCGCAAGCGCGACTGCATCTCGGTGTTGAGCGGCCAGGCAGCCGTAACCACCAGCCCGCTATCCAGCAGGGCGTTGATCACCGTTTCCCAGCCGGCGGTGGATTTGTGGGCATAGACGATGACCGCCGCGCCGTCGGGTTTCAGCACGCGCGCCATCTCGCGGAAGGCAAGCGCGAGGTTTTCTTCAAAAAAATGCTTGTCTTTGTGCGGATAGCGGACCGAATCCCAGCCCGCCATCTCGGTAATTTCTCCGGCTTTGGGCGTAAGCGGCGTGGAGAATAGGTCGGGGTACAAATGGCCGATTGTGCGCTTGAGCCAGACGTAGAAGAAATCCGAAAGGTCGGCATAGGGTACGGAGTTGTAGTAGGGTGGGTCAGTCAGGATGGCATCCAGCGAGGCATCGGGATAGGGCAGGCGCGTGGCGGAGGCGTGGGTGACCCTCATCCCTGTCCCCTCTCCCTTTGGGAGAGGGGGAAGGGGGTGAGGGGCAGTTCCGCGTTCATCCGCGGCAATCTGTGTGCGGTGGGCGTCAGTCAGGGAGGGGATGTGTACGAGGTGGTCAAGCACATCCTCTAATCCACTTAAGTCCCAACCACCACGCGATTCACTGAAAGGATTGACTTCACCGTAATCCCAAATCATCGGCAAAGCCTGTCTGTCGAACGCTCTTTCAAAAGACAAAGCATCAGCACGCCAGCGAGTTAATGATGCAAGATATGTCGCTTGTTTATCCAATGCCAGCGCGAGATACGTCGCCACGGCTTGGGCGAAATCGGCCGGGCAGCCGCCTTGCAGCATGGCGGCGTGGG
>JBMFPJ010000410.1:0-1703 GCA_049969175.1 Anaerolineae bacterium
TGGGCCTGCCTACCGATTTACCCTCCGCAGCGCGGGTGATCGCTGCCGGCAAAACCGATTTACTCGACCTGGGCAAGTGCAACGATTATTATTTTGCCAACAACTCAGCGGCAGGCCTGGAGCCGTATGTCACTACTCGCCACGAGCGTATTACCTGGATCAAGGGATTGTTCCGCTACCTGATCGCTGCCATTTGGGCCATTATGGACAAACCCGAATGGTACGGTGACATTCAATGGGATGACGGAGAGTATCATGGCCCCCTTACCCTGGTCACAGTAGGAAACGGGCGGCGGACGGGTGGTCTCTTCTTCATGACCCCCCATGCCGACCCCCGCGACGGCAAACTTACCTTTGCTTTTGGCTACCGCAAGACCCGCCTGGGGCTTTTCCAGGCATTGCCGCGGGCGATGAAACCTGGCCCCGGCAGTTATATCGAAATGGAGGGGATGTACGAAGTCCATTGCACCCATCTGACCATTCATCTCGACAAACCCTCCCCCGCTCACACCGATGGTGAACTGTTCCCGCAATGGCTTCAAGACTTTGAGTACTCGATTTTTCCTCGCAAACTGAAAGTGATTCTCCCGTGAATGCTCTCTCCCCTTCCTTTGCGGTTCATCTCCTCTCGGCTTTTCAACAGGCTGGGTTTGTGGAAGTGGCTCGTCATTCTCTCCCCTGTCCCATCGCTCCGTCATTGAGGGCTAAGTGAAAGGTCTCTCCAAAGAAGAAATCAGACTTTTCCTGATCTTGCTGGGCGGATTCTTGCTGCTCGCCGTGGCTCTGTTCGTTCTCAATGCACATTTGATGCGCACCCAACAGAGGACCGCGGGCGATTTTTTCACACTTTGGACGGCCGGCCGGGCCTTTTTGTTTGAAAAAATCGAACCCTATACCGCCAACATTCCTGCCCGGGTTCAGCAGATGGTCTATCAGCGCAGCGCCCAGCGGGGTGAAAAACCATTCATCGTGGATTTACCCTTTTCCCTGTTGTTTCCCCTTTTCCCTTTTGCTCTTCTTGCAAATCCTACCTCTGCTGCTGCTCTGTGGATGCTCCTGGCGGAGATCGCCCTCCTTGGGCTGGCCTTCCTCAGCCTCCACCTGACAGACTGGCAACCGCGCCGTCCGTTCCTGGTGGCCTTCTATGCCTTTGCCCTCCTCAACTTTTATGCCGTCACCGCCCTTTTGCAGGCAGGCTTTGCCATCTTCCTGGGCCTGAGCTACGCAGCCATGCTTTTCGCCTTGCGCTACGAACGCGATGAGCTGCTCGGCGCCTTACTGGCCCTTTCCTTTTTCGCTTGGGAAGTAGGTGGCCCCTTTCTTTTGCTCATCGGCTGGCGAGTGCTGACTGAACGCCGGGGGCGCGCCCTGGCCACCTTTGGCATTTTTGCCCTGGTGCTGGGGAGCGCCTCGTTCCTGATCTACCCTGGCTGGCTCATTCCCTTTTTGCGCGCGGTGCTTAATAACCTGCGCGCAGACTATGGCTTCCGCATCTTCGCCATTTTTTCCACCCTCTCGCCTCGCTGGGGCAACGCTCTCGCCTGGACCTGGCTTGGCCTTCTCCTGCTCCTTCTCGGCTACGAATGGTCGCGGGCGCTTCACTCCGATTTCCGTCGTTTTTACTGGACGGCTTGCCTGACCATGGCAGTCACACCCCTCCTCGGCTTCCGCAGCGAGATGCCCAACCTGGTGGTCTTGCTCCC
>JBMFPJ010000411.1:0-1691 GCA_049969175.1 Anaerolineae bacterium
GATTAAAGATGCTCACCGAGTCGTTCAACGGGATGCTCCCGGCAGCGGCACAACCCTGACTGCCGCGCTGGTCCTCGGCCAACAGGTGACCATCGCTCACGTGGGCGACAGCCGCGCCTACGTGGTTTACCCGGATGGTCGCATCGAGGCGATCACGCGAGACCATAGCCTGGTCAAACGCCTGGAAGAGCTCGGTCACCTCAACGCCAGCGAGGCCGCCAATTCTCCCCATCGCAACGTGCTGATTCGCGCTTTAGGCCAGGGGGATATGCTGGAAGCCGATATTTTCACAATTCCCTTCCCACAACCGGGGTACCTCCTGCTGTGTAGCGACGGCCTGTGGGGTGTCGTTCCCGATCAAGATATTTCACGAGCGGTCATCGAAGCGCCGAACTTACATCGTGCCTGTCAGAACCTGGTGACAGCAGCCAACACCGCCGGCGGACCGGATAACATTAGTGTCATTCTAATACAACTGGTTGGTTAATTATGGCCTATCAAAAGCCGGACTACTACTCGCTTTTGGGCGTTTCACGAAACGCCTCGCAAGAAGAAATCAAACGCGCATATCTGGAAGCGGCGCGTCGCCTCCACCCAGATAAAAACGTAGCCCCCGGCGAAACTGAGCTTTTCCTGGCCGTACAGCAAGCCTACGAAACACTTTCTAACCCTGTGCGTCGCGCTCAATATGACGCCACTTTGCCAGCCGAAGAAGAGACCAACACCATCATTCAACATAAAATCTTCTTCAGCCGCCCCAATCTGGTGCGTCTGAACGAACCGCAATTGCTATACCTCTTATTAGTAGTAGCCCCCGTGGAGGATTCCGAGAAAATCCCGGCCCCACCGCTGAATATTTGTCTGCTTCTGGATCGTTCCACTTCCATGCAAGGCGAAAAGCTGGATATGGTCAAATCAACCGCCATTCAGCTGATTCGCAGCTTGCGCCCGCAAGACATATTAAGTGTCGTGGCGTTCAGCGACCGGGCGGAGGCGATCATCCCGGCAGGCTACCAGCTCGACCGACAAAAGCAGGAAGCGCGCATCCTGGCCATGCAGCCCTTCGGCGCAACCGAAATCTTCCAGGGGCTGGAAGCCGCCGTCCAGGAAGTTCGGCGCAGTCTCGATCCAGGCCGAGTCAACCACATCATTTTGCTCACCGACGGGCATACCTACGGCGATGAACAGGCCTGCCTGAATCTGGCAGAAGAGGCCGCCCGTCAAAACATTGGCATCAGTGGCCTGGGCATTGGCGGCGATTGGAATGATATTTTCCTGGATACGCTTGCCAGTCGTACCGGCGGCAGCAGCGCCTATATTTCCAGGCCCCAAGATATTCAACGCCTCTTGGCCGAAAAATTCCGCGCCCTGGCGAATTCTTTTGCTGATGACGTGCAAATTGACTTTAAACCCCAAAAAGACGTACACTTAAACTATATTTTCCGCTTGCAACCCGAGGGGGGGCCAGTTGCCATAGATACCCCGCTCCGCCTGGGCCCTATCCTGCGCGACACACCGCTCAATGTTCTGTTTGAATTCGTTGTACAGCCACCAGCAGTCAAGGAAAATCTGACCGTTATCTTAGATGGAAATCTAAAAGTCTCTATCGCCACCCAACCTTTGCCTGTTCCGCCCCGGCGCCTCTATCTGACTCGACCGGTGCGAGATGAGGCCGGCAGCGAACCGCCTCC
>JBMFPJ010000412.1:0-1667 GCA_049969175.1 Anaerolineae bacterium
TGGCGGTATCAAATTCCACCACCGCGCCGAAGTGTTCCGCCTGCTTTTGGAAAAGTTCGCCTAATTCGGCACCCCCCACCCCTTCAGGAAAACCAGGGTAGTTTTCGATGGTATAGGTCAGTGCCGCCTGCCCACCTAACTGTGTACCGCTCAAAACGACCGGTTCCAGTTCGGCGCGCGCCGCGTACAGCGCCGCGGCCAGTCCTGCCGGGCCAGAGCCGAGGATAAGCACTTTGACATGTTTGCTGTTTCCGTTAGAAGAAGGGAGAGAAACGCTTCCCAAATTGAACATTTTGCCTCGTCTGATCAGTAAGATGTGGTGTATGCGAAAGGCATTACCCGCACTTTCTTAGATGCGGGAATGCTCCAAAAGTTACTTATCCCTTCTGTTCCAATAAATCAATCGCTTTTCGCAGCCGGGTAAGCACTTTCTCTTTTCCAATCACTTCCATGCTCTCAAACAAAGGCGGGCTGACCTTTTGACCGGTCACGGCGACGCGCAAGATACCAAACACCTGCCCGGCACTGAGGCCCGATTGCTCTACATAGGCGCGCAGGGGCGGCTCGGCCAGAGCAGGGGTCAATTCTGGCAGGTTCGTCAAAATTTCCAGGCACTGCCGGGCGACCGTGGCGGCCTGATGAGCCTCCATGCCCTTAGGCACCAAATCTTCGAGGACGGGGGTTACTTCTTCCTGGAAGAAGAACGCGGCAAACGAAAGGCAATCATCCAGAGTAACCAGGCGTTCCCGAATCAGTGGCGTGACTTTGAGCAGGGTCCCGTCATCGACGCGCAGCCCCGCCCCCAGGAAATACGGCTTGATGCGTGCCGCCAGGTCTTCCATGGCCAGCCGACGGATGTGCACACCGTTGAAGTGATCGAGCCTGGCGAAGTTAATCGCCGCTGGCGAGGGTGTCAGGTTACGGATATCGAAGCGAGCGATCATTTCATCCAGAGTCATCACGTCGTCTTCGGGCACCCCCCAGCCCATCAGAACGATCCAGTTCAGTACGCCTTCGGGCAGGTACCCCAGGTCGCGCAAATCGGTGATGAAAATGGAGTAACCATCCTTGATGGCCTCAGCGGCCTCGCGCTTGCTCATTTTTCCCTTGCCGCTGGGTTTGAGAAAAACCGAAAGATGCACCCAGGTCGGTTCCTCCCAACCAAAGGCACGAACGACGTTGACATGCAACGGAAAGGTGGAAAGCCATTCAGAGCCACGAATCACGTGGGTGATTTTCATCAAATGATCATCCACCATCGCCGCCAGGTGGTAGGTCGGCAAGCCATCGGACTTCAACAAGACGGTATCGTCGAGGGCGCTGTTGTCAATGGTGATGGGTCCGCGCAGCAAATCTACCGCCGTTGTAACGCCCTCTTTGGGCATCTTGAAGCGGATGACATGTTTTTCGCCGCTGAGGGCGCGCCGTCGCGCTTCATCCGGATCGAGGAGGCGGCAGGTGCCATCGTAGCGTGGGTTTTCTTTGCGAGCCATCTGTTCCTTGCGCACCTGATCCAGACGTTCCGGCGTGCAAAAACAAGGGAAGGCGTGTCCTTTTTCGACCAGTTCCCAGGCATATTTCTGGTAAATCTCGCGGCGTTCGCTCTGACGATAAGGTCCATACGGGCCGCCGATGTCGGGGCCTTCGTCGTATTCCAATCCCAGCCA
>JBMFPJ010000413.1:0-1646 GCA_049969175.1 Anaerolineae bacterium
CGGAGTAGCCGTCAGCGTGGGGGTGAGGCTGGGGGTGACCGTCCAGCCGGGCGGGATGGCAGGCAAACCTGCGGGCAGGGAACAGGCCAGGAGGGCCGCGACCAGCCAAAGTCCGGATAAGATGCGCCTTGTTTGCTTCATTCTGCTCCTTATACTGGCAAAGTACAGGTGTGTCAATGCATCTGCGCATCTGCTGTCAGGTATAATTCCGTCATGCGTACCGTATTTTGGGATTATCAAACCAATGAACTGAAGATGATTGATCAGCGACGCCTGCCAGCAACGCTGGAAATTGTGGCCTTTCGCCAACATGCTGCTGTTGCCCAGGCGATTCGAGAGATGGTCGTGCGCGGCGCCCCGGCGATTGGGGCGGCCGCGGCGTTTGCCCTGGCTTTGGCGGCGCGCGAGGGCGCTTCATCCTCGACCCCGGGCCTGCTGGCCGATCTACAGGCTGCAGCCACCCTTTTGCGTTCATCTCGCCCTACCGCGGTGAACCTCTCCTGGGCTGTGGATCGCGTGATGAAGCGAGCTTCTGCCTTCGCTGGCTCTGCTGACGACCTGCGTCAGCTTGTGCTGGAAGAGGCCCAACGCATTGCCGATGAAGATGTGGAGGTCAACAAACGCATGGCGACGTTGGGCGCCTCGTTGATTGACGATGGGGATACGCTCATTCACCATTGCAATACCGGCGCGCTGGCTACTGTGGATTGGGGTACGGCACTGGGAGCGATTCGCATGGCTCATGAGCAGGGAAAACGCATCCATGTACTGGTGGATGAGACCCGTCCGCGTTTGCAGGGCGCACGTCTGACTGCCTGGGAACTGGAGCAATACGGGATTCCCTACGACATTATCAGCGACAATATGGCTGGTTTTTTCCTGCGTCGCGGCGAGGTGCAAAAGGTCTTCTTCGGCGCCGACCGCGTAGCTGCCAATGGAGATGTAGCGAACAAAATTGGCACGTACATGCTTTCACTGGCGGCGCATGATAATGGCGTGCCGACTTACGCGGTGGTGCCCACTTCCACGATTGATTTATCTTTGCACCATGGGGATCAGATTCCCATCGAAGAGCGCGATCCGGCTGAAGTGTTGAATATTCAATTTCAAGGGGAGCGAGTGACACCGCTTGCGGCTTCGGCGCGCAACCCGGCTTTTGATGTCACCCCGGCGCGTCTGATCACTGCTATTGTCACCGAAAAGGGCATTGTCTATCCGCCGTTTGAGCAAAACCTGTCAAAGGCAATGGCGGGACATTTGCAAATTTGATGCTATTCGTCTATTTCCTTTACTTTCCCGCCGTCCCGTGTTAAACTTCGTTGTGCTCACGATGGCGCTCTCCTACGAGAGCGCCTTTTGGTGAGCCATTTTTTGCGTCTGTGGATGACCTATGGATATCTTACTTACCGGCTCGGTAGCCTACGACTATCTGATGACTTTTCCGGGACTGTTCAAGGAACAGATTTTGCCTGAACGGTTATCTTCCATCAGCCTTTCGTTCCTGGTCGAATCGATGACCAGACAGCGCGGGGGGATTGCGCCGAACATTGCTTACACCATGGCCCTGCTGGGACAGCGACCGCGCATCATGGCAACGGTAGGAGAAGATTTTGGCGAGTATCGTGCCTGGCTGGAGGCCAAAGGAA
>JBMFPJ010000414.1:0-1637 GCA_049969175.1 Anaerolineae bacterium
GGGGTATTGTGATGGGCAACCCCATTTTGCCGCTCAAACCGTGTGCTTTTTCGGCTCCCTGTCCGGGCATGGCTGCGGATGTGTTCGATGAAAATGGCCAGTCGGTGCGCAACCAGGTGGGGGAACTGGTGATCAAAGCGCCGTGGATCGGCATGACCCGCGGTTTCTGGCGCGATCGGCAGCGTTACCTGGATACGTACTGGTCACGCTGGCCCAATGTGTGGGTGCACGGAGATTTTGCGGCGGTGGATTCGGATGGCTTGTGGTATATCCTGGGGCGCTCTGATGATACGATCAAAATTGCGGGCAAACGTCTCGGCCCGGCGGAGGTGGAGTCCATTCTTGTGCGGCACGAGGCGGTGGTGGAGGCTGCGGCAATCGGTGTGCCTCACGAGGTCAAAGGCAGTGAGCTGGTTCTTTTTGTGGTGCTCCGCCCGGGGGTTCAGCCTGGTGAGGCGCTGCGCCGTGAGTTGCATGAGATGGTAGTGGCCGAGATGGGCAAACCCCTCGCCCCGCGCGCTGTGCTTTTTGTCTCTGATTTGCCCAAAACTCGCAATGCCAAAGTGATGCGCCGCATGATTCGCGCTGCCTATCTGGGACAAGATCCTGGCGATACCAGTTCGCTGGTCAACCCGCAGGCGGTGGAGGAGATTCGCCGGGCACGCTAAAGGGAAGGGCGGATGTGCCAGCCAGCAGCCTGCTCGTAGGCCAGGCCGGCCTGTAGAACGCCAGCTTCGTTCCAGGCTTTGCCCACAATTTGCAGACCGATGGGCAGACCATTTGCACTTCCGCAAGGGACAGTCAGAGCGGGCAGGCCGGTCAGGTTGAAGGGGGCGGTGAAGCGCGTCATGTTTGGGGCGTAGGCAGCCGAATCCAGGCCTTCGATGGGTGCGGCGACAGCAGCCGTGGTGGGGAGCAGCAGCAGGTCGTACTGCTCGAAGAACAGGTCAAAGTAGCGCTTCATTTCGCTTTGCACGCGCCGTGCCAGAACGTATTCAGTGGAGGTGACGGCACGTCCTTTTTCCAGGCGCTCGCGCACATCGGGGCCGAACCACTCGGGGTGCTCGGCCAGTCGCTGGCGGTGGAAGGCGGCGGCATCGGCGATGACCATGGTGCCGTTGGCCTGGGCCGCTTCGCGCAAACGGGCGATTTCCACCTCGGTCATGGTGGCGCCCAGTTGCCGAAAGACCTCCGCGGCCGCCTGCACCGCGGCCAGAATTTGCGGATCGGCCTCGTTGATGTAATCGCCAACGGCCAGCGCAATGCGCCAGTTTTTTCTTTGCAAGCGGGGCGCATCAACGTAGGGTGGCAGAACGGAATTCGGGTCGTGGGGATCGTAGCCGGCGATGATTTCATACAGGATGGCGGCATCTTCGACGGTTCTGGCGATGGGGCCAACGTGATCTAAGTTCCAGGAAAGCGGTAGAACACCGTGGGTGCTCACTCGCCCAAAGGTGGGTTTGAAACCGACGACGCCGCACAACGCTGCCGGGATGCGAATACTGCCGCCGGTATCGGTGCCGAGGGCGGCCAGGGCCATGCCGGTTGCCACGGCGACCGCGCTGCCGCTGGAGGATCCGCCGGTGATACGGCTGGGGTCGTGCGGGTTGCGCGCCGCGCCGAGGTGAGGGTTGATT
>JBMFPJ010000415.1:0-1631 GCA_049969175.1 Anaerolineae bacterium
AAATTTTGCCTCGGATGGCACGAATGCCACGAGTTTTTTGGGGAAATTCGTGAAAATTCGATGCAAAAGAGAATCGAGCCTATGGTAAAAGTCTATTGCAATTTCCGATCAATTGGCGTAAAGGGGGCGCTACCTTTAGGCTTTTGATTGGGCTGTGTTGTATAATCTTACCGCAAGATGAGCGAATGGGAATGGGAAGATCTATGCCTGCGGATCGAATTCAACGATTGGAGCGTTTGCTTGAGATTGCCCGCGATTTGAATTTGATCGCGGAATGGGAGCCATATTTGCAAAATCTCGTTTCGGCAGCGGTGGAGCTGACTGATAGCGAGACGGCTTCGATTCTGGAATACGATCGCGCTACCAATGATTTGACGTTTCTGGCGGTGCCCTGGTTTCATCGCGAACTCTTGCGCGAGATTGTTGTTCCACTGGATGGTAGTGTGGCGGGTTGGGTGGTGCGCGAGGGGTGTCCGCTGGTGATTCCGGATGTCAGTAAGGATCCGCGTGATTTTAATGCAGTGGATCGCATCAGCAATTATCAGACGCGATCGTTGCTGGCCGTTCCTGTTTTCTTCCGCGGGCAGGTGGTGGGAGTGTTCGAGGCGCTCAATAAAAGTGACGACCATTATAGCGATGAAGATGTCGCTGTGCTGGAATCGTTGGCGGCTTATGCCGGGCTGGCGATTCAGGCGAACAACCTGGAGCGTCGTTTGCAGACTTCTTATAACGAGCTCGCCGAGCTGGATCGACTGAAAAATGATTTTATCGCCATCACTTCTCATGAGCTGCGTACGCCCCTTGGTCTGATTTTGGGTCATGCCACCTTTTTGCGTGAGCTGATCGGGGCACAATACCGTGAACAATTGGATACCATCATTCGCAGTGCCACGCGGCTGAAAGAAATTGTAGAAAGCCTCTCTAACGTGGAAAATTATCAGGCCGGCCTGGCGCGCATTCGGCAACGTAAGATTTCGATCGTCAGCCTGATTCAAGAAGTGGTTGCTTCCTTCGAGGAGATGGCCAGGCAACGCGGCATCAGTCTGACCGTTTCCGTGGAAGGGCAAGCTGGAAAAGCAGGTGCTTCGCCACAAGACCTGCTGGTGGAGGCCGATGGCCATAAAATCTCCATTGCTTTGAGCAATCTGGTGCGCAATGCTCTCACCTTCACAGACGCGGGGGGACATGTGTCCATTACTGCGGGAGCCATTCCCGGGTATGTGAAAGTTTCCGTCATTGATGATGGCGTGGGGATTCCAGCCAAAGACTTGCCGCGTATCTTTGAGCGATTTTTTCAGGTGGAATCGCATCTCACCCGGCGGCACGGTGGCATGGGGTTGGGGCTTTCGGTAGCCAAGGCGATGATCGAAATGCATGGCGGCCGAATTTGGGCTGAAA
Source organism: Anaerolineae bacterium (assembly GCA_049969175.1). Lineage (GTDB taxonomy): Bacteria > Chloroflexota > Anaerolineae > Anaerolineales > Villigracilaceae > DAOUAN01. The sequence continues at coordinate 1,399 of JBMFPJ010000415.1, forward strand.
GCATCGAGGGCAAGGGGAGCAACTTCACGTTCCTTTTGCCCATTGACCCTGAACAGGCAAGTGCTGCCGAAAGCATGTTCGTTCCGTAGTATGATTCTCAATAGCAGATGAATCCGGTCTACGTCATTGCCGGCAAGTTCCAGCGGGAATATCTTTTGCCGCCGGTGGGTGAACCCTTGCTCGATTCACCCGGCGGTAGTTTGCTTTACGCGGCTGGCGGCCTGGTCGTGTGG
>JBMFPJ010000416.1:0-1618 GCA_049969175.1 Anaerolineae bacterium
TCTGATTTTCGCGGCGATCCGGCTTCGGCTATGCTCGAGGTGCTCGACCCAGAGCAAAATTATGCTTTCAGTGATCACTACCTGGAGCTGCCCTTTGATCTTTCGCGGGTGATGTTCGTTACTACAGCCAATACGTTGAGCACCATTCCAGCGGCGTTGTTGGATCGCATGGAAGTGATTGAATTCCCCGGCTACATTGAGGAAGAGAAAATGGAAATTGCTCGCCGGTATTTAATCCCGCGGCAGCTGACAGAGAACGGCATTGACGATTTGAACATCACTTTTGAGGATGCGGCGTTGCAGCGCATTATCCGTGAATATACCTATGAGGCCGGGGTGCGTAACCTGGAGCGTGAGATCGGGCGTATTTGTCGCAAGATTGCTCGCCTGAAAGCGGAAGGAAAGAAGTACCCGACGCTGATCCTTGCCGAACAGGTGGAGAAGTTTTTGGGGCCGCCGCAGGTCTTCCCGCCGGAGGTCGAACTCCAGGACGAAGTGGGGGTGGCAACCAGCCTGGCCTGGACAGAGAACGGCGGCGAAATTATGTCGGTGGAGGTGGCTGTGCTGGAAGGCAAGGGTAGCCTGCAGTTGACCGGCCAGATGGGCGAAGTGATGCAGGAATCGGCTCAGGCAGCGCTGACGTACATCAAGTCGCGAGCCGCCCTGTTCCATATCGATTTCGATGTCTTCGAGCGCATGGATATCCATGTTCACATGCCGGAGGGTGCGATTCCCAAGGACGGTCCTTCAGCAGGTATTACGATCGCTACGGCTATTCTCTCCGCGTTGACTGGTCGCCCGGTGTATCGCCATGTGGGCATGACCGGTGAAATCACCCTGCGCGGGCGTGTTCTGCCAATTGGCGGTGTGCGTGAGAAGGTGCTGGCTGCTCATCGCGCTGGCTTGAAGACGGTCATTCTGCCGGAAAAGAATCTCAAAGATCTGGTGGATTTGCCCAAAGCTGTGCGCTCTGATCTCAAAATTGTGCCGGTCCAACACATGGATCAGGTGCTGGAAGTGGCGCTCTCCAAAGAAGTGGTCAGCGAACCGCCCCGGCCGCGCATGCGGGAAAATTCCCAGGAAGAAAACGATTAGAAAACAGAGGCTGTCCACTTGTGCGGACAGCCTCTGTACTCATCATTTTTGCATCAAAGAGCACGGAGGAAACAAATTCCTGCTTGAAGCTTGCATGGAATAGGGTTTGTGTGCCGAACATTGTGTAAATTCGTACTGCGAGACATCGTCCCCGTAGGGGGATTAATCTCGCGCCACTTTTATCCAAAAATGGAGATACTATCTGGAATAGCGCGAAGGGAGCGAATTTGACTGAGTTACGCCGATTGTTCCATAAAAATCTGCGTTCAGTGAGAAATTCGAACCAGCTCGCGCCTGATACGATGACTTGAGGTGAAATGGACTATGAAACTTGAAGGCAAGGTCGTTCTAATCACGGGCGCCTCTTCCGGGTTTGGAGAGGATGCGGCCCGGCTTTTTGCTGCCGAGGGGTGCAAACTGGTACTGGCTGCCCGCCGCGTGGAACGTCTGCAAGCGCTGGCAGAGAAAATCCAGCGTAGCGGCGGTGAAGCCCTGGTCGTGCCGGTGGATGTGGCCGAACGCC
>JBMFPJ010000417.1:0-1611 GCA_049969175.1 Anaerolineae bacterium
CTGCATGACGTCCCGGCCACTGCTCCACAAGCCGCTGGTGTTCAGGTCGAAGCGCCGCGCCGGGATGGATGAAGCGGCAAGTTCCTAAAGATGCTGTTCGCTCAGGCCCTCATTGGGGGTGATGAGCAGGATGTTGTCGAGCGGCTCGCGGTTGTAGTGCAGGAATTGATGGTAGTTCAGGTGCAGAATCAGCGTCTTGCCGCTACCGGTGGCCATCCAGTAGGCCAGTTTGGTGAGATCGCCTTCGGTAAAAGGTTCATCCTGCGGCTCGCCAGATAGACGCTTGGCATTGCGCCCGTCCACGAAAGCGTTCAAGTCGGCCAGCAGTTGCGCTTTGTCGTTGAACAGGCGGTCGAGGTAGATTTCCGTGTACAAGGCGGCCAGGTATTGAAAGTAGCGCAACGTGATGCGTTCAGTGCGGCCGCGGTTGATTTTTTCCAGGTACAGACGGATGTTTTCATCGTAGCGCGCCAGGTCCTCAGGGGGGATTTTGACCTGACTGCCGTGGGCGATCAGGTGATGGTAAAGAAAACTGTGCCCATCTGGGCCAAAACCTTCACCAACGCTCTTACAGTCTTCCAGCAACGCACGGTTGCTCGCGTAACCGAAGAGGCTATTCAGCCAGGCGAGCAGGACCAGACGATTCTCGAGTTTGATGTATCGCTCGATACCGTTCATGTTGACAAGGGCAGATTGACCGGTATTGCTCACCGTCACGGTTCCTCCGGAGGGACAATTGACTCAAGCATGGCAATCAAGGCCGGAAGGTCCTGCTGCACAATTTCCCACACTCGGATCAAGTCAAGATGAAAGTAATCGTGCGCAATCCTATGTCGCAGGGCAATGACCTGTTGCCATGGAATCTCAGGGTGGGCGCCCTTTGTTTCATCGGACACCTTCCGCGCTGCTTCACCGATGTTCTCGAGTGCTTTCGCGATAGCATACTGGTGCAGGGAGCTCCTTTGGAATTCATCCCAGGTAAGACCCTGGCTGAATTCAAGGGCTTCTCTGGCAGCGATTAACATGTCTAAGAGATAAGCACTATCACGCCACATAAATGCGCTCCAGATGGCTCAGAATATGTTTCCGACGGATATAATTCTTACTTTGTTCAACGAGACGCCGCTCGACCAGGTCTACCTTTCGGCCAAACAGGGCCTCCAGTTCGCGGGTCATCTCCAGCCAGTGCTCAAAGTGCCAGTGCACCTCTGGCTCGAAAGCGACCAAGACATCCACATCGCTATCAGGACGAAAATCCTCGCGCAGGGCAGACCCAAAAATGGAAAATTCCTTAATCTTCCATCGCCGACAAAACTCGGCAATGGCTTCACGAGGAATCTCTATCGGCAAACGCATTATCACACCTCCACCTCGGCAAACATACGTTCCTTGTAGATGGGATCGAGCGAACGCGCGCCGGGGATACGCGAATCGCCGTTGACGAAGACTTCGTCCGCGCCTTCGGCCAGTTTCTGTTCGGCCACGAAAGCGGCGTCGCGCTGGTAGTCTTCCGCCGTCCAGCCTTGGGTCTCGCGCCAGACGACGGCGACGGTGCGGCCGGTGCGCAAGGCGCCGCGATAGACCAGGTAGCGCCGACCGCCGTCGCTATAG
>JBMFPJ010000418.1:0-1605 GCA_049969175.1 Anaerolineae bacterium
CCCCCGAAGAAATGGCCGCCGTAGAAGCCCTGCAACGCATTGTCTGGCCCGGCAGTGAGACCGATGTCGTCCCCGCCCATCTGCTCATCACCGCCGTCCACAACGGCGGGCTGGTCCTGGGAGCGTTTCACGAGCAACAACTTATCGGCTTCGTCTTTGGCTTTCCCGGCCTGGAAAGCACCCCCGATGGTCCCCGCCCCAAACACTGCTCCCACATGATGGGCGTCCACCCTGAGCATCGCGATTCCGGCGTCGGCTTTGCCCTCAAGCGGGCGCAATGGCAAATGGTCCGCCATCAAGGCCTCGATCACATTACCTGGACGTATGACCCTCTGCTCAGCCGCAACGCCTACCTCAACATCGCCCGCCTGGGAGCCGTATGCTCCACCTATCGGCGTTCCGAATATGGCGAAATGCGCGACGGCCTGAACATTGGCCTGCCCTCCGATCGCTTTCAAGTAGATTGGTGGATCAACACCATCCGCGTGCAACGCCGACTGAGCCAACATTCGCGGCCCACCTTGAAACTTTCCCACCTGCGCCGCGTCGGAGTCCAGCCCTTTTATGCGCTTCAAGCCGGACCCGGAGGCTGGCCGCGCCCACCCGAGCGTTTTCCACCGCTGGAAGGTCAACTGATCGCCGCTGAAATCCCAGCCAACTTCCCCGCTCTCAAAGAAGCCGATTTTGCCCTGGCCCGCGACTGGCGCTTCTTCACCCGCGAATTCTTCGAAACCGCCTTCCAGGCTGGCTACCTGGTGACCGACTTCGTTTTCGATGCCGGCGAAGGAGAGCCGCACAGCCTGTACATCCTTACCCATGGTGAGAGCACCCTGGATGCACCCTGAAGGGGAAGAACATGAACCCATCATCCGACGCCCGTGCAGATATGCCTAACTGGTGGGCAATAGAGGCCATGATCACCTCGTACAATCACGTCTATCAGGTCGTTTACCACACTCGTTACGAAGATTGCGGCCTTTTTGGCGTTTCCATTTACGGCACCCCCCCATTGCTCCCTACCCTTTATGAATTCCTGGCACTCAACACCGATCCTCAGGCCGTAATCGAGGCCATCCGCTCCTACGCTCCTCCCGCGCGGGAATACGTACTCGATGTCTTCCATGCTTTCGCCGCCGTAAATTAGGGCGCGCCCTGGTGCGCCGTGCGCAAGTTGAGGCCTATGCCCTGGGAATGAAACACATGGTTGTGGTGCCCACCGAAATTTCGTTAGGGATGCATCGTCGCCTGGGTACCAGCCGCTGGCCTATTTCACTGCATTTTGTCTGAAGAACGAAGACATCCACGAAGCCGAGACTCTGCCCGGGCTGGGGAGCCAACAATGGGGAAAAATCCCGCAATCCGAACAAAACCGAGCTTGACATTCCTTTTTCCCTCAAGTAGAATTTGCTTCTGCTTGTGGGCCTGTAGCGCAGTTGGGAGCGCGCCTCAATCGCACTGAGGAGGTCAGGGGTTCGAATCCCCTCAGGTCCACCAGGATTGACGATTGATGATTTTCAATCAACAATCCTCCCTCAACAATCAATAAGTGTTATGGGCCCATAGCGCAGTTGGGAGCGCGTCTCAATGGCATTGAGAAGGTCGGGG
>JBMFPJ010000419.1:0-1598 GCA_049969175.1 Anaerolineae bacterium
GCACAATAGTAATGGTCATCATGTTCCACTCCATCAGCAAAGGCGAAGCCACCAATGCCAACCAGATCAGCGCCGCCGACCAGCGCAAGCTGATGAACGACCTGCACGAGATGGATTTTCAGGCCATCACCACCGCCCAGCTGGTCGGCTTCCTCTACCACAACGACCCCATCCCCCCTCGCTCGGTCCTGCTCGTGGTAGATGATCGCCACTTTGCAGAATACTTCAACGATCATTTTCGCCCCTATTACCAGCAATGGGGCTGGCCGGTGGTCAACGCCTACATCGCCAAAGATGAACGTCCTGACCTGTGGAGCGAAAACGCCGCCCTCGCCGCCGAAGGCTGGGTAGATTATCAGGCCCATGGCGTGATTCACAACATCAACATGAACGACCAATCCAGCGACGAATTTTTAACCGGCGAACTCCAGGGCGCCATCTTCAACATGCAAAAATATCTGAAAAAGACCCCCATCGCCATCATTTGGCCCGGCGGTGACTTTGGCCTCCGCCCCGTGCAATTCGCCCGTCAATTTGGCTACCAGCTGGGCTTCACCGTCAACCCGCGCGGCCCGCTCATGTTCAACTGGATTCCCCAGGCCGATCAGCCCGATCCTGCCCGTCCCTACGCCCTCCCCGAAGGTCCCGCCGGCGATCCGCTCATGACCCTGCCTCGTTACTGGGATACCGATGCCCGCGCCCACCTGGATGAAGTCCGTCAGATCGGTAAATCTGCGGCTGCCTACGCCGAACAAAACAAAACCACCGAACTAACCTACTACGACATGGTCTGCGCTCCTGCCTACGGCCCGCTGCAATGACTGCGAACAAACCGTCGCCCCCCCGAGCATCCTATGGCCTCTTGCATCTTTTGTCAAATCGCCGCCCATCGCCTGCCGGCAGAGATACTCTATCAAGACGAGCAAATCACCGCATTCCGCGATATCCACCCCAAAGCCCCCATCCACATTCTCATCATCCCCAACCGCCACATCCCCTCTGTGAACGACATCCAACCAGAAGATGAACCCCTCATCGGCCGCATGTTCACCCTGGTCCGTCAGCTGGCCGCGCAAGAGGGCATCAAAGAAAGCGGCTATCGGTTGGTCGTCAACACCGGTTCCCATGGTGGTCAGACCATCTTCCACCTGCATCTTCACCTGCTGGGCAAACGTCGCTTCACCTGGCCACCCGGTTAAACCTGCCTGCTACAGATGTCATTGCGAGTGCGTCCTTCGCTTGAACTCAGGATAAACCTCGCGCCACGAAGGGCCATGCTGAGGCTCGCCCGAAGCGCAATCTCCTGTTCCAACGATCAAATCTGGCATTGGGGAGATTGCCTCGTCGTGGCGCATAAGCGCCACGACGAAGCAATGACATGTCTGAATAGATACTATCGCGCTACGTTACGTTTGCCAGCCACCGCTCGACGGTTTGGGCGTGCGGGCTTTCGATGGCGCGGTAAATTTCGAGCGCCTGCAGCCAGAGGGCGCGGGCTTTTTCCTTTTCCCCAAGGGTCTCGTATGCGATGCCCATATTGGCAAGGGCATTCCCTTCGCCGCGGCGGTCGCCGATCTCACGGGCAATCGCCAGCCGTT
>JBMFPJ010000420.1:0-1586 GCA_049969175.1 Anaerolineae bacterium
CTGCCAGGGGGTGCTGCAGGATATAGCCAAGATGGGCGAAAGTCAACCTTGTGTACGTGGCTCAGGCCGTGGAGGTCTGCTTATGGTAACCAGGGATATTTTCGGAAATCTGGTTTGCGTTTCTCCACATATGCGTTACGTCCTTCCTGGCCTTCTTCAGACATGTAAAACAGCATGGTGGCGTTGCCGGCCAATTCCTGAATGCCAGCCTGACCATCCAGCTCAGCATTGAAAGCCGATTTCAAGCTACGGATGGCAATGGGGCTTTTCTCCAGGATTTCTTGCGCCCAACGGATACCCTCTGCTTCGAGCTCTTCCACGGGCACCACTTTGTTCACCAACCCCATCTCCAGGGCCTCCTGGGCGTTGTATTGGCGGCAAAGGTACCAGATTTCGCGTGCTTTTTTCTGCCCTACGATACGTGCCAGGTAAGAAGCGCCAAAACCGCCATCAAAGCTGCCTACTTTCGGCCCGGTTTGTCCGAAGATGGCGTTATCAGCGGCAATGGTTAAATCGCACATGACGTGCAGAACATGCCCGCCACCAATGGCATAGCCGGCTACCAGCGCGATGACTACTTTGGGCATGCTGCGAATGATGCGCTGCAACTTGAGCACGTTCAGGCGTGGAATCCCGTCATCGCCTACATAACCGGCATCACCGCGCACTTTCTGGTCGCCGCCGGAACAGAAGGCATATTTGCCATCTTTAGCCGGGCCGTTACCGGTCAACAAAATGACGCCGATGCGCGGGTCTTCCCAGGCGTTTTCAAAGGCATCAATCATTTCTTTGATCGTCTGGGGTCGGAAGGCATTACGCACTTCGGGGCGATTGAAAGCAATGCGCGCCATTCCTTCGGCTTTGTGATAGGTGATGTCTTGATATTTTTTGACTTCAATCCATTCGACCATGAGACACTCCGGATTTTAGATTTTAGATTTTAGATTTGAAGATTGTTGAATTGTTTTCGCAATTTTTCGAAGGCAGCGGCATCTGAGGGCACTTCAATCAGGGTGGGTGTTTCGCTGGTCAAGGCGGTTTGCAATACCTGAGGCAAGTCCTGGCGGGTGACGTGGGCATAGCGCAGGCCATAGAGCGCGGCAGCGTGCTCAAAAGTCAAGCCATGGGGAGCAAGGAAGGCATCCCGAAAGGGGGGGTCAAATTGCGCTATCGGCAGGCGATGAAAAATACCGCCACCATCGTTGTTGATTACCACAATTGTTGCCCGGATGCGCTCGCGACGCAGTGCCAACAGACCGTTCATGTCGTGATAAAACGAAGTATCGCCGCTGACGAAGACCAGCCCTGGCCGAGCCACTGCCGCCCCCAACGCGCTGGAAAGCGTGCCGTCAATGCCACTGGCGCCACGATTGGCGAAGACGTGTACTGTCTTTTTCTGGGGAGGCACGAATTGATCCAGGTGGCGCACAGGCAGGCTATTGGCGACATAAAGACTGCTGCCCTCTGCCAGCTGATCAAACACATCCAGCAGAATCCCGGCCTCGAAGGACTCCTCGTTGCGAATCGCTGCCACCCGTTGGTGGCTAGCCCTCTCCAGGCGAATCCACTGCTGAAGCGAATCGGCC
>JBMFPJ010000421.1:0-1586 GCA_049969175.1 Anaerolineae bacterium
CCGAGCATGTTTCGCCAGCCCTGAGCGGTGAAGTCGGCGGAGAGGGCGCGGCCGGGCGGGTGACTTTGGATGAATTCCAGCAGTTCCGGCGGGGAGATGCCGGTATCCCAGGGTGGGCGGCGGAAGTACCATAGGTGGAAGAACAGGCGGCAGATCATCACGGTTGCAGGGATTGGCGGACGCGTTGTGGGTCGAGCTGGCCGACGGTGCGCCACAGTTCGTTGCCCTGGGCATCGAAGAAGATGAAGGTGGGGGTGTATTGGAAGCCGTAGAGCGGTGCCAGTTCGCGCCCGATCGGCTCTTGCACGTTCAGGCGGAGAATGCGCAGGCGTGCGCCGAGTTCTCGTTCCAGGGTATCTACGCTGGGTTTGATGGCGGTGCAGGCCAGGCAGTAGGGCGATTGGAATTCGAGCAGGACGGGGGTGCCGGCGCCAATCATTTCTTTGACCTGTCTGGCATCTTCCATCAGTGGGGTTTGGCGGGGGTGCAGGATGATCCAGGCGGTGACCAGGCTGGCCAGGATGACCCCAAAGGCGAGGAAATCTGTCCATTTGGGGGCGCGGCTGAGCAGAATCAGGCCGGTGACGATGACCAGGCCGGCGGCGATAAGCAAGAAGGAGTATTGATTGAAGAAGGCGCTCATAGGTGGTGTGACAAATATAATGATTCTTTGTGACGTCGTTTTCTTACATTTGTGCTTTGACAATTCACCTGAGTTCTTTTAGAATCAGGCGGCTGGCATTATCCCATCCTGAAGGAAGGGTCTCCAATGAAAGAGTATACCACTGAGTTTCTCCGCAACGTTGCGCTGGTCTCGCATAGTGGAGCCGGCAAAACGATGTTGACGGAGGCGTTCTTACATTCTACGGGGGTGATCACCCGCCTCGGCAAGGTGGAGGACGGGACGACGGTTTCGGATTATGACGAAGAAGAAATCCGTCGCAAAATCTCCATTTACACCAGTGTTGTGCCTATCGAATACCGGGAGGTGAAAATCAACGTGCTCGATGCTCCCGGCTACACCGATTTTGTCGGCGAGGTCATTTCGGCCCTGAGCGTCGCCGATGGCGCAATCGTGGTGGTGGATTCGGTGGCCGGGTTGGAAGTGGGTACGGAAATCGCCTGGCAGTATGCCGATGAGTTCAAACTGCCGCGCTTTGTGCTCATCAACAAGCTGGATCGCGACAACGCCAATTTCGCCAAATCGTATGCCTCGGTGGAAGAATTTACCCATGCCGCGGGGCAGCGGTTGATCAAGGTGCAGTTGCCCATTGGTGAGAAGCATGATTTCAAGGGGGTGGTGGATTTGATCACCATGAAGGCTTACCTGGGTGATGGCAAGACCGCCAGCGAGATCCCGGCTGAGCTGAAAGATGCCGCGGAAGAGGCGCGCCTTGCGCTGATGGAGGCGGCGGCCGAAGGGGAAGATGCCCTGCTGGAGAAGTATCTCGAATCCGGTTCGCTCTCAGACGAGGAACTGGTGCGCGGCCTGAGACAGGTGGTCCAATCGGGAGCGTATATCCCGGTCTTCTGCGCCGCGGGTGCGCACGAAATTGGCATTTTCCCGCTCTTGAGCGCCATGGTGG
>JBMFPJ010000422.1:0-1575 GCA_049969175.1 Anaerolineae bacterium
ATGGAGATAGAAGGCAGGCGAATAGGTAATAGGAGTGGCTAAAATGGCAGGAAAAATGATCGGAGCATGCCCGAAAATCATAGTCATGACAAAGCCAACAAAGATGGCATGCAGGGTTGCATCGTAAAAAGGACCGGCATATTGGGCGCCAAGGAAGAGGGACAGGCCACCGCCGATTCCCAGCCAGAGGAATCCGCCAAAGAGACAGAAGGCGATGTAACGAGTCAAAGGATTGGGGGCGTGAATATTTCGAGAAGCGAGGTCATTGCGCAGGAACCAGGACGCCAGGACAAGCAATGAAAATCCTGTCAGTCGGGCAGCCAGATTCAGGTTAACGGTAGTCAGCACGGTTCCGGCAGCGAGCGCCGCAGTGATCAGCCCGAAGAGGCGAGTTTGCTGGAGGGTAGGGCGCAGAACCCGGCTGAGTTCCAGTCGTTCCCCCGCGATCGTTAGCACCAGAAAAGCCAGCCACCAATACACTACTTGAAAGAGAGGGCGTCCCGATAACCAGAGCAGATTTCCGATCACCCAGGCCAGCATACCAAAGGCCATAGTGATGGTATGGCGATGTGGCTCCCGCCGGTAATGCCCTGAACTATGTAACGCTTTTACGCCAGCACATCCTCAAAGAAAATCACATCCTGTTCCCCCTGGCAGCGCAGGTGATCCCTCCTGAGGAGCAAGAGCAGATTGTAGTTCGCTTCGAGGGAGTGGAGCATGAGGAGAGCGGCGAAGGCATTCACGAGAAATATCTGGCCCTGGCCGAAAAATTAAGCCAAGAAGCCCAATTGTAAAAAAACTACTCGCAGTTGTTTTACGTTTTCCTCCCTGAAGAACAGGCGCATGTGTTGATGGCTGTTGCTGTGTGCCCCCAAGGGGACTCGAACCCCTGTTTTGGCCTTGAGAGGGCCACGTCCTGGGCCGCTAGACGATGGGGGCGGCCTGAAGCGGGCAAGATTGTATCATTTGCCCTGCAAATCGTCAATCACAAATACCCACAGTTCCCCCGGCCCGTGCACTCCGATCGTCAGCGTCATCTCAATATCAGCGGTGCGACTCGGGCCAGTGATGATCACGCTCGCCGCCGATCGTCGCACTTCCGGGCGGGTCAACGCCTCCGCCAGCGTACCCACCAGCTGAGATCTTTTCATCACGACCAGGTGAATGGGAGGCAGCAACGAGGCCAGCAAAGCATCTTGGGGATCGGCGGACACCAGCAGCGAGCCACTTTCAGCGATAGCCGCCACCACCGGCGTGATTCCCACCCGCACCCGCTCATCCGCTGCGCGGCTGACCTCAAAGCCGGCTGCCGTTAAATCGGCCGCAGCCACCCCCGGGAGCGCTTCCGTCAATTGCACCCGCTGGATGCCTTTCTCCCGCAAAAAGTCCACCAACCGTGCTGTGACCTCTTCTGGCGTGCAGAAAATCACCTGGCCACCCAGGGCAGTTAATTCCTGGCGGAATTGCTCCAGCAATTCAGGCAAGGAAGCGGCCGCAGGCACAGGATTGGCCATTTTCTTTTCTGCGGTGCGCTCCGATGGCACGGTGGCCGGCCTCGCCGCTTGCAGATCGGCC
>JBMFPJ010000423.1:0-1563 GCA_049969175.1 Anaerolineae bacterium
TCAGACAAATACTTTGAGAACATCGGCCGGATGCTTTCTGCCCTCTCTGCCGAAGGATACACCTACCAGGGCAAATACCACAAGCTCCCCCCATCGCTCTCCCCCGAAAACATCGCCATTGGGGATATTGAAGTCGAAATGCAATGGTTCACCCGTCGCGTCGGCCGGACGGTGGTCGTGGGCGTGGACAAAGCCCTGGCCATGCTCAAACATTGCACGGGCTACTTCGAAGGGAATCGCTTCATCGAAACCGCCGATAAACTGGAAGTATGGGCCGTCCACGATGGCTGCGTCGTCGAATCAGACGGCGACCCGCTCAACATCCAGCCGGTGATCCGAGTGCGCGGCCGCTATCGCGACTTCGCCCTGCTCGAAACCCCTACCCTCGGCATCCTCACCCGCGCCAGTCGGGTAGCCACCAACGTCTATGAAACCCTGGTCGCAGCGCGGGGCAAACCTGTGCTCTTCTTCCCTGCCCGCTTCGACTTGCACGAAGTCCAGGCCGCCGATGGCTACGCCTACAACATCGCCGTCCAGCGCTTCAACAAAGATTACGCCCGTGAATTGGGGCCTTTCGTCTCCACCGATGCCCAGGGAGACTGGTGGGGTGGCGCTGGCGGCGGGACGGTGGCCCATGCCGCCATTGCCTCCTTCCTCGGCGACACCGCCGAAGCCATGATGTCCTTTTCTCGCGTCCTCCCCGCCCACATTCCCCGCATTGCCCTGGTAGATTTCAACAACGACTGTGTGCGCGATTCCCTGTTGGTGCTGGATGCCATGTTCACCCGCTACCGTCAACTGATCGATGCCGGTGACGAAGCCGAAGCCAAAAAATACATCCTGTACGGCGTACGCCTCGATACCAGCGGTAGCATCCGCGATCAATCTGTCCTGCCGTTGGGTGACCCGGCGCTGGATTTAGGCGTCACACCGCGGCTGGTCTTCAACGTCCGTCAGGCGCTGGATTCGGCCTGGGAACGCTGGAACCTGCCGATGTCCTGGAAAGAGCGGGCACAACAATATTGTCGCAACGTGAAAATCGTCGTCTCTGGTGGCTTCAATCCGGAGAAAATCCGCAAATTCGAAAAACTGGGCGTGCCGGTGGATATTTACGCCGTTGGCTCCTGGCTGTTCAACAACAACGGCTCGACGGTCACCGACTTCACCGCCGATGTTGTGCGGGTGAAAGTGCATGGGCAGTGGGTTGACATGGCCAAAGTTGGACGCCGCCCCTGCGACAACCCCCATCTCGAACGAGTCTGGTAAAGCGCCTCGCTGCCGGGACGTTCGCCGGGCAGCTGCCCGAAAGGCATTCGCCACCCTTTGAACGTACCCTGCCTCCCTCTCTCCCTGCAGGGTGATGTTAAATTTGCAAAATCTTGCACCACTTTTATACAAAAATCGAGATCCTATCTTGCTGGAGCATATCTCCTTCGCGGGAAAAGTGATATTACCCAAAGCGGAAATCCAGCCTGGGCAAATCGCTGATCTGCTTCGATTGTCCCACATGCTGAATGCCGATCTCGGCCAGTACCTGAAGCGCCTTGGGGTGAACGTAACCGG